>JAAYSR010000104.1 GCA_012518325.1 Bacillota bacterium | reverse complement strand
TTGCGGACAATTGCAATGACAATAAAGACTGCAATCGCATTGTAAAGTGCTATGCTTGACGCATAACCTGCCCGCAGCGCACTAAAGGCCTGATAATAAATTTCAAGATACCATGTGTGAGTTGCCAGGTTCGGCCCTCCGCCAGTCAACATGTAGGGTTCAGTGAAAATGCCGAACATCAGACCAACAGCCAGTATCATCACCGAATAAAGGGCTGGATACAGCTGAGGCAGAGTTATCTTGAAAAAGCTTTTAATGCGGCCTGCTCCATCTATTTGGGCTGCCTCATACAGTTCTTGCGGAATACTCTGCAGACCTGAGAGGAAAATCAGAGCGTAATACCCTGAGAATCTCCAGGCAATCATTAATGCAATCACCAGGATCGCCAGAAAGGGATGCCCCAGCCAGTCCGGGACATAGCCAATCACTTGGGCAATGGCTGAATTAACCGGACTTGTGTAAGACACAACACCCTTAACCACCAAAGACATGGCCACACCGGAGGCCAGATAAGGCAGGAAGAAAGCAACAGCCAACAGGCCCTGCATCTTCTTAAAGCTGTTGATTAACACAGCAATGCCGATCGACATGATCAAAACCGCAGGTAAGAAGATGCCCATGACCTTAAAGGGCGTAACAGCTGCAGCCCAGACCCGGCGGCTCTGTAATGCTTCGATCAGATTGCCAAGTCCAACGAACTCTCGGACAGGTGAGATTAAGTTCCATTTGCTAAAGATCAGCATCAATCCCCACAGAAACGGGATCACAAAGAAAACCGCGGTGAATGTGATGTACGGGATGACAAAAAGCCATCCCGTTAGTCCTTTCCGATTTCCACGCATCACTTCCACCCCTACCGAGCCAAGATTCGGTTGATGGCAGCCTTAGCGTCTTCCCACGCCTGTTCAGGGGTCTTCTGTCCGCGAATTACGGGAGTCAAGCCTTCTTCGCCGAGGGCTGTCTGGATATCAGCAAACTCGCTGTTCGCGAATGGAGGCACAGCCATAGCCATATGTTCTGCATAGGGCACTAGTTCTGGGGAAGCTGCTAAATAAGCAGCGAACATTTCATTCTCTGCTAGGTCGTCCCGCACAGGCGGCAATGATGTTGTTTCCAGCCACAGCAAATCGTGTGCCGGGTCCGAGAACACCCAGCGGATGAAATCCCAGATTGCCTCTAATTCTTCCTGCGAAGACTGGGCGTACAGGACGAGCCCCTTCGCGTCGGCAAAGGTCAGACCTGCCGCAGTATCGGCTTTGGCCTGGGGTACTGGGGGCATTGTCAGCACAAATGATTCACCGTGCACCATCTCTGGATACTGTTCACGCCAGCCTGGGAAGGTCCATGGTCCAAGCTCTGACCAGATAGACATTCCCACGGGAAATGCATCAGGAATCTCCTGGGTGAGGATCAGGCGCTCAGCGGCCAACTGTTGGTAAAACCGGAAAACATCCAGCACAGCGTCTTCATCTGCTGTGATCTCTGCATCCTCGATAAACGGCTGATTGCCGCTGATGGAGTTATAGAGGGTAAAGAAGTCAAACCAGCGTTCCCACCAGTTCGGCTGCACCAAAGCAGGCCGAACCATTAAGAAGATGTCTTCTTCCTGTGCGATGCGGGCCACTTCAATGATCTCTTCATATGTGGAGGGAATTTCGGTCACACCAAGTTCTGCCAGAATGTCTGTACGCCAGCCGTAGAGGATCGGATTGCTGTAGATCGGGAGAATATAATAGTGTCCATCAGCAAACTGCCATGATTGAATTGCCTCTTCCATATTGCGCGCCTTGAGAAGTTCTTCCCAACCAGGCATTGTGTCTAAGGGCACCAACGCTTCACTGTCGTACAGCTCTGCACCAAACCCGATAAAAATGTTTTCAGAAGCTGCCGGGGCAGTCCCGCCGGCGATGGCTGTCAGGATAGTTGCTTCTGAACTCGGTGCTTCTGCCATAGGCAGCACCCTGATATCATAGCCCGGATTCTCTGCCATGAACTTTTCCGCCATTTGATGCCAGAATACTTCCTGCGGCGGATTAGGTGCTGTCCAGAAAATAGCAGGCTCAGCAGCGCAAGCCGTGCCTAACGCCAAAGCAAAGACAACGAGGGACACAAACATTAGAGACAGTTTTCTACTCAGCACATTAATACCTCCAGATTGTTCGTTTTTCCTAAGCAACATGGACAAATATGCTGGTTAGTTCGGCCCAATCACCCCCTAGCTAGAAAACCACTTTGTCAAGTTCAATCCCTGCCACACCAATCACCCTGTCTGCTCCACCATAGTAGACATATAGAAATCCATCTTTGATTACTTGACCGCAACTAAACACAACATTGGGCACCAGCCCGACCTTTTCCCATTCCAGTTCCGGTTCCAGAATGGGTTCCGGCAAACGCCCTACTACTTTGGCAGGATCCTCGCCGTCCAAGAGCGCAGCGCCTAAACGGTATGCCTTGTGCTTATCCACTGCGTGATAGAGCATAAGATAGCCTTGGCGAATCCGAATGGGCTGTCCGGCAATGCCGATCTTGTTTTCTTCCCATCCTCCGGGGATTGTTTCCATGATGATTTGGTGGTCCTCCCAGGTTTTTAGATCACTGGAAAAGGCCGCCCAAATATGGGGCAGTCTCCGGTGGAAAAGCATGTACTTCCCGTTTACTGTCTCTTCTAACAGGCCGGCATCCTTGTTAGGTTCGTCAAGGACTACCCCGTGGCGCTGCCAGGAGCGCAGGTCATGGGAGGATGCCAGGGCAATCCGGTGATCGTCCCAGGATCTCCCGCCAAAAGCGGTATAAAGCATGTAGAATGTGTCGCCTATTTTGCTGATCCTAGGGTCTTCAACCCCCCAAAACTCCTGCGCCCCTTCCCCTTGGAAAATCGGCTCCGCATCCCGCGTAAAATTTATTCCATCCTCACTTACCGCATAACCAAAGGAAGAAGCAAACCTCTTGCTTTCCTTTGGTTCAGAATCTGACAGCGCAGAGAAGTCGCGGTCAGAAGCCCGGTAAATCATATGCACCCTGCCTTGATGAAGGGTCACACCGCAGTTGAAAACCGCCGCCCTTTCCCAATCATGTTGCTCAATTGGTTCTAAGATAGGCTGTTGAGATAATCGACGTAATTTGAACATAGTTTCCTCCCGCTATTTCGATAAAGGTCTTACTGAGTCGCGGATCACCAGCTCCGTTCCTAAGGTAATGCGCAAAGGAACGTCGGCATCCTGGCCGGTTATCAATTCATGCAGCCTCCGGGCCGCCATCGCCCCCATACGGCGTTTGTGAATATGAACTGTGGTCAGGGGCGGATTGACATATTCGCTTAGTTTGACATTGTCAAAACCGACTAAAGACAAATCCTTAGGCACCTTGATTCCCGCCGCTGCACAGGCCTGCAGCACACCCAAGGCTGTGCTGTCATTATCTGTGATCAACGCTGTAACCGGCAGCCCCCGCTCGATGAGGGCCTCCATACCCTCCCTGCCCTTGTCTGCCTGGGGTCCAGATTCAGCATGAATCCAGCCCCACTCATGTTTGCGGGCAATGCCGTTTTCCCGGAGAGCAGCCCGGTAGCCGTCGTAGCGTTCCTGGAGCGAGCGGTGGGAGAGGGGTCCCCCGATAAAGCCGATGCGCTCATGGCCTTGACTGACCAGATAATTCACCAGACGCATGATTCCTCCCCGGTTGTCTGTTACCACGCAGTCCACCGGCAGATCAGGCAGCCAGTTATCGACAAGGACAACGGGGACTGCCAGTGACTTTGCCTGTTCCACCACACTTGGGAAGACATCAGCCCCTACCAGGATTAACCCGTCCAGCTGGCCCCTTTCGTGCAGTTCCCACAGGCTGGTATCATGGGGTTTGTCAATTGTCTGGAAAAACACTTTACTCCCGTATTTTTGACACTCGTTTTCCACACCAACCATCACTGTACTGTAAAAGGGATCGGCAGACAAAGAGTGGAGCCTGGCATTGAAAACAACACAGATGCTGCTTTGGGCTGTGCTGTTGCCGGAGGATGCAAAATTATAACCGAGCTCGGATGCCTTCTCCATCACCTGCTGCCGCGTCTGGGGACTGACCCGCCCCCTTCCGGTCAAAGCCCGTGATACTGTGGTTACGGATACGCCCAGCTCTTCCGCGATATCTTTCAGCGTAACTGACATTTTCACTCACCTGCTTATCATGAATTATCTGCTGCCAAAGGGATCTGGAATCAGTACCCGTCCCGCCTCTGCATCGCTCAAACCTGCATACAGCCACGCTGTCCCGTCACCCAGCCTAACCAAACCGCCGCTGAAGATCACATCCTGCAAATCCGGCCGCTTGCTTGCGCCGCTGGGAAAGTCACTGCGTACAGCGATAATTTTCATGGGGCCCGGCAGTCTCCTGGCCGGATCAAAGGTGAAGGCAGTACTGAAATAATGCCGTGCGCCCGTTTCATCGAAGCGGGCAATGTGTCCGACAACACCTAGGCTGCCGTCTGTTAGGAGATGGACTTCATTAGCCCCGCCCCATTCTTCCGGGGTGAACTGTTCCAATAAGGATGCCTGCAGAATTGTCTCAGGATTCAACTGATCTAAGCTTGACAGTTCCAAATAGCCTATGGTGCCGCGACCGCCCACTTCCCCCTGGGGCCGGGTAAATACACCTATGGATCCGTCAGCTAATTCTGCCAGGCGAATGTCCTTCATTCCATCGGGCCCAGAGGCAAAAGGCCGGAGATCGGTCAGACCGGCGCCCCGGTAGAACACTGTACGCCAAGACAGGGCATCCTCAATCGTTGGATGGGGGAAAATCTCCACCCCTCCAAAAACAAGCTCTCCGTGAATATAGGTCCAAAAGGGATCCTGCAAACGGAACACGGGAAGGCTTGGCTCCAGCTGCCAGACATCTCCCTGTTGCCGGAAGAACATTACCTGGGAATCTTCAGACGTGCGGGGCTCGACTCTGGCAGGAATGACCCATCCGCTCTCGTCAGGCACAGGAGGGGCGATGTTATAAACATCCTGGTCTTGAACGCCGCTGAACTTAAGTTTTTCTGATCTGTAGACCTTTCGAGACCCTGCATAATCCTGCAAAAGCTGTGCACAAGTCTGTATCATACTGCACCTCTCCGAGGTTGATCTGCGCAATTTGCGCAAAAGCACTAATGCATCATAACACTATACAATCGCGTTTTACCTTTCTCCAAAAGATCACTTTCTCCTTCTTATGCTAACCTAATTGTATTATTTTGCGCATATTTTCCTCTTTGTTGCGCACACCGTATTTCAGCTGTGCGAAATGAAAAAACACACCTTCGTCAAAGGCCAGAGCCTTAGAAGGTGTGTTTTCTATCTAGATTGCGATTCAACTTCGCGGGTTGGCAGGTTCAACTGCACAAGTGAAAGCTTCTAATGTCAACAGTAAGAACCGATGCCTTAGTTGGGATTGCTCTTGCTCAGCATAGCCCCTAGGCTGCCGCCGGGATGGTAGCGGTGGAAATCCTTCGGGCCGAACCCCTTTAGCTGCGATAATGTAATCGCTAAGGCATCTCCAATGACCAACGTCAAGACCGCACTTGTGGTGGGGGCCAGATTGAGATGGTCCGCCTCCCTTTCGTACTTATAGGCAATTGAGACATCGCAGGCCTTGGCGATGGTAGATTCATGGTTTCTGGTAATAGAGATCTTCTTGCAGCCAATCTGTTCCAGAATGGGCAGCATACCCAGAACCTCGCTTGTTTCCCCGCTGTTGGAAACCAAGATCACCACATCATCCTTGCTGATCATACCTGAATCGCCGTGCACGCCTTCAGTGGCATGGACAAAGAAGGCGGGCGTGCCTGTGCTGGCAAAGGATGCCGCCATCTTCTTGCCAATGATGCCGGACTTGCCGACCCCGGTGATGACCACCTTACCCTCGCATTTTTGGATCAGCTCAATCGCGGCAACATAGTTATCGTCGATTTGATCCAGCAGGGCCTGCACAGCCTGGGCCTCAACCGTCATCGCTTCTTTCAGCAGTTGCTTTACATCCATTTTAGTCCCTCCCCGACAAAAACTTATCAACTTCACTTCTGGTGGGCAAAGAAGGAATTGCCCCGGGCCTGGTCACAGCCAAGGCGCCTACTGCGTTGGCAAAGCGGGCGGCTTTCGCCAAAGACTCACCCCGCACCACCGCCAAGGCCATGGCCCCGTTAAAGGCATCTCCCGCAGCCACTGTATCTACTGCCTGGACGGCAAAGCCCGGTACATGCTCTGTTCCCTCTTCGCCTGCCACTAAGGCACCCTTGTCCCCTAAGGTAATGACTACGTTCTTAACCCCTTTGGCACGGAGGGCCTGGGCGGCTTCAGCCGCTGTAGCCGCATCTGTTACTTCTATGCCTGACAGGATTTTAGCTTCCGTCTCATTTGGCGTTAAGTAGGTGACCTTAGCCAGCAGCTCATCCGGGAGCTTTTGCGCAGGAGCCGGGTTAAGCAGCACAGGCACGTTGTGCTTGTGGGCCAGATTAACTGCCTCGCAGATCACAGCAAGATCCATCTCCAGCTGCAGCATCACGATGCCGCTTTGGGCAATCACTGCTTCAATTTCCCGCAGTTCCTCCACCGTATAGTGCATATTGGCGCCGGGGACAACCACAATGCGGTTGCTCCCCGCTTCGTCGAGGGTAATGGAGCCGATGCCTGTTGCAGCCTGCCCATCCCTCAGAACATGGGCGGCATCAATGCCTTCTTCCCCCAGCACCGACAGGAAGATGTCGCCAAAACCGTCTTCCCCCAGCTTGCCCGCCATGGCCACCTTGCCGCCTAAGCGGGAAGCGGCCACCGCCTGGTTGGCACCCTTGCCGCCCGGAAAGCGGTTGAAGCTGATGCCGATAATGGTCTCGCCTTCTTCAGGCACCCGCGGCGTACGCACCACAAGATCCATCATAAAACTGCCGATCACCAGAATCTCTTGTTGCCTTTCCTTCATTGCGTCACATCCCTAATCATGAAAACTTGGCCAGGCTGTCAAAGGCATGCTTCAGTGCCGGATACAGGTCTTTGTACACCTCGTGGAGCTCCTGGTAAACTCCTTGCCAAGCCTGGTTCGGCTCTACGGTGTGCTCCACCTTGATGATGGAGTCAGACGCTTCCAGCACACTTGCGTAGGCACCTACACCTACACCTGCCAGAATCGCAGCGCCCAAAGCCGGTCCCTCATCTATATTCACTGTCTCCAGGCTTAATCCTGTAATGCTGGCAATAATTTCTTTCCAGAGGGGCGAGCGGGCGCCTCCGCCGAGGATACGGAGAGAGGTTCCGTCCCAACCTGCCGACCTAAGGAGTTCCACTGAATCCCCCAGCCCAAAGCCAACGCCCTCCAGAACTGCTCGGACAAGTTCTCCCTCGCTGTGGGTGGCGCTCAGGCCGACGAAGGAAGCCCTGGCGTTGGCGTCCCCGATGGGGCAACAATCAGCAGGCCCTCCTCAAAGCGGGGGCTGAAACCGGTCAGGTAGGAAAAGTTGGCTCCATGCTCCTTGTCGGCATAAATCACAACAAAGTCCAAGCCGGCATCCTGCATTCTTTCACGCAAGAGATTCAGCCTGCCTTCATAGACCCCCCTGCCTACAGTGAACATTTCCTTTGGAATCTCGCAAATTGGTTCTGGTGCGCTGCGCAAGTTCACAGCTTTTGTCATTCCCTGTCACATCCTATCTTCGTAGTATTTCTAGTTGGAGTCTTCATCCAGATCTGCCAGACAGCTTTGAAAGTACCAGCATCACAAAGAGCTTCATCCCTGTTTTGAGTATCTCTTCAGCAAAATCAAAGGTTGGGGTGTGGAGCAGCCTCTCCTCGCCAATGCCTAAGAAGAACATACAGCCGGCTGTTTTTTCCAAGAACAGGCCAAAGTCTTCCGCCACCATGGTGGGGGCTGTCAGCTGAAGGGCTCTGTCCTCTCCAAACAAGGACCTGCTCAGCTCCAGCACTTCCGAGGCCGCATCCCTGCTGTTGACCAGGGGCGGGCAAAGGCGCCTGTAATCACAGGCAATCTCCGTTCCTGTTGCTCGGGCAATACCTTCCAGCTGGGTACGGAACACTCCCGGTATTTTGTCATAGGCGTCCCTGCCGGTGGTTCGCACCGTACCTTCGAAGGTTGCCGAATCCCCGATGGTGTTGTAGGCTGAGCCTCCCTGGATCTTGCCTATGCTGACCACTGTTGGTTCAGCTGGATTGGTCTCCCGGCTGACAATGGTCTGCAGCATGGTAATGGAGTGGGCCGCGGCAATGATGGGATCTCTCGCCAAATGGGGATTGGCGCCGTGTCCGCCAACGCCCTGGATGGTAACAGAAAACCGATCCGCGCCAGCCATGGCGGTTCCAGGCAGAACACCGATGTGCCCAAAAGGAACCTGGGGCCAAAGGTGCAGTGCATAAATGCGTTCCAAGGGCTCACCGTCCAGCACACCGGCCTCAATCATCTGTTTTGCCCCTTGCAGCAGTTCTTCAGCGGGCTGAAAGATGAATTTTACACTGCCGCTCAAATGCTCCTTAAGCCGACGAAGCACTAGTGCTGTGCCCAGCAGAATTGCCATATGTCCATCATGGCCGCAGGCATGCATCACCCCGGGATTGGCCGACTGAAAAGGCAGGCCGGTTTTTTCCTCGATGGGGAGGGCGTCTATGTCCGCCCTTAAGCCGACGGAGGGCCCGGGAGACCCCCCCTGAAGGACCGCCACAGCGCCTGTGGGCAGGTTCATCTCGCAAATCTCCAGGCCAAGCTCTCCCAAAACTTGCCGAATCAGGGCAGTGGTCTCTTTCTCCTGAAAGCCTAGTTCCGGACGGGCATGAAGTTTGCGCCGCAGCTCCACCACCCGGGGCAAGGTCTCGTCAATAAGCTGGTCCACGAGTTCAGCCGCTCTGGGTTCCATCTGTTCACCTCCACTATTTGCCAGAATTGATTTAAACCGTTTTATATTGTTGCCAAAAAGAGAGGATGATGTTAGCCTGGCATG
>JAAYSR010000103.1 GCA_012518325.1 Bacillota bacterium | reverse complement strand
TGAAATATTTTGCATAATTTCCGGCACTTTGGACATACTATAATTCAGACCAGTGAAAGGGAGTGGCGCACATGGCCAAACTCAGCAAGACAGAAAGAAGTGCAATGATTGCCTCCGCCATCAAGACCATCAGTGAACACAAGCAGCTCTCCCCTGCCGCACGGGAGCGGGGCCTTAAGGTCCTCGAAAAAGCGTTGAGAAGAGATACGGACTGCCGCTGAGAAAAGGGTTGCCCTATCCCCATGTCGTATACATACCAACAGATACGAGATGGACTAGGGGGATTGAGCACAGATGACAAATCTGTTTCGTCACATACCGGCTGTAGATAAACTTCTGCTGGAACCGCAGGTGAAGGAGGCGGCCAGGGGCCTGCCAAGTCAAGAGACAACTGAGATAGTCAGGAGTTTTCTTGACCGGATTCGCAGCGAGATTGCCGCTCAGCAAGGGCCTGTATCCCAGGAGGAAATCGTTGCGCGGTTAGTTTCCCAACTCGAGCTGAGCAGGAAGCGCAGATTTCAACCTGTTATCAACGCCACCGGCGTACTTTTACATACCAACCTGGGACGGGCTCCCCTGCCCCAGGAAGCTCTGGATCGCATTGCCCAGCTGGGGGGAGGCTACTTCAACCTGGAGCTTGATTTAAGTACAGGAGAAAGGGGCAGCCGCTACACCAGCGTCGCCAGGCTCTTTAACCTCTTATTGTCTGAGATAGAAGATCTGGACACCGTCGTTGTAAACAACAACGCCGGCGCAGTGTTGGTTGCCCTAAAGGCGCTTACGGCAGGCAGGGAGGTGATTGTGTCCCGGGGTCAGCTGGTGGAAATCGGCGGAGGTTTCCGGGTGCCTGAGGTAATGGCCGCCAGCGGCTGTATTCTCAAGGAAGTGGGCACCACAAACCGCACCCGCCTCAGCGATTACGCCAATGCGATCACCGAGCAGACCAGGGCCATTCTCCTGGTTCACCCGAGCAATTACGCCATGGTTGGTTTCACTGAGAGCGTCCCCCGGGAGGAGCTGGCTCAGCTCGCGAGGGAACGGGGTTTGCTCCTCATCGAAGACATCGGCAGCGGTGCCTTCCCGCCCTTTAGCGAGCCTTTGGTTCCCGGTGCGCTGAAACACAGCCATATAGTCACCTACAGCGGGGACAAGCTCTTCGGCGGACCCCAGGCGGGCATCATCAGCGGCCGCAAGGATCTGGTGGATATTATCAAAAGAGATCCCCTCCTCCGGGCCCTCCGCATTGACAAGCTCTCCCTCCTGGCACTGGAAGCAGTGTTGGAACTGCACTTGAACAAGGACTACGGCAGGCTGCCCCTCTGGGCGATGGCCAGTCTGGATCCAAAGGTGCTGAAGGAGCGGGCGGAAAAGTGGCTCAGCCATTTAGGCCCAGGGCTGCAGGGCGAGGTAGTTCGTACGGAATCCACCATGGGCGGAGGTTCTCTGCCGGGCCAAGGCATTGAATCCTGGGCTTTAGCGCTGCGAGCCCCCGAGCTTTCCAGCACCGAACTGGCTCGTTGGCTGCGCCAAAGCACCCCTCCCGTCATGGGCAGAATTGTCCATGATCGGGTGCTCCTTGATCCCAGATGCGTCCTGCCTTCCCAGGACGAACTGATTATTTCTCTGCTCCAAGGTGGTGTGCAAGCATGTTCATAATGGGTACAGCCGGGCACATCGACCACGGCAAGACAACATTGATTACTGCCCTGACCGGAATCAATCCTGACCGCCTGCAGGAAGAGCAAAACCGGGGCATGACTGTGGACCTGGGCTTTGCCTGGTTCTCCCTTCCCCGGGGAAATGTCGGTGTCGTAGACGTTCCGGGACACCACCGCTTAGTGAAAAACATGCTGGCCGGAGTAGGCCAGATCGATTTTACGCTCTTGGTCATTGCCGCGGATGACGGGTGGATGCCTCAAACCCAGGAACACGTGGAAATTCTGGATCTTTATGGGGTGAGGCGCGGTCTGGTGGCTTTAACCAAGGCAGATCTGGTGGACCCTGAATGGCTGGAACTCGTGGAGGCAGATGTGCGCGAACACCTCGCTGAAACCTCCCTCAAAGATTTCCCAATCATTCCGGTCTCAGCAGTTTCCGGCTTTAATATAGAAGTGCTCAAGGAGGCTATTAATGACCTCTTGGCATCTGTTTCTCAAAATGAAGAAGCAGAAAACCCCATCTTGTGGATCGACAGGGTCTTTACGATCAAGGGAGCGGGGACAGTGGTGACGGGAACATTGCTGGGAGGATCTTTACAGGTCGGCATGGATGTAGTGGTTGAGCCTCCAGGTCTCACCGCGCGGATCCGGGGCCTGCAAACCCAGACCAAGGCCGTCGAGAAAGGTGTTGCACACTCACGCCTGGCAGTGAACCTTACCGGGGTGGAAAAGGACGACTTGGCCCGGGGCATGTACCTTGCCCTGCCCAGGCGCCGCCCTTATTTTTCCCTGATCAACTCCTTTGTCCGAGTTCTGCCCCAGGCCCCTGCGCCGCTGGAAACCGGCCAGCAGGTCAAGCTGTATGTCGGCACCCTGGAAACGCTGACCTCGGTCAAGGTTCTCGGAGCTGACCAGATTGAACCGGGCCAGGAAGGTTTTGTCCAGCTCGAACTGGAAACCCCGGCCCACTTCAGTTTCAAGGACCGCTTCATACTTCGCCACAGTGAGCTGCAGCAGACCATAGGCGGAGGACAGTTCATCGAAGAAGGAGTGCCGGTGCGAGGCGGGAACCTGCGCCTTGTAGGTCCAAAGCGCCTCCGGCATCTCTTTCCCTTTGAGAAGCCTGAAGCCTGCCTGGATCTGGATGCGTTAGCAGCCAAGTTCGCCGGCGACCTGAATACCCTCAGTCTGCTCAAAGCGGAAGACCGCACCTA
>JAAYSR010000102.1 GCA_012518325.1 Bacillota bacterium | reverse complement strand
TTGTTCATCGCTTCAATGCTGGTCAGACCGGGCTTAGATGGCAGCTCCACACCCCAGGCCTGGGAAAACTTCGCCCGAATCTCGGGATCCGCAACCTTTTGATAGCCGGAGTAGGAGTTGGGGATGGCCCCCATGTCACAGGCACCCTGCACATTGTTCTGGCCCCGCAAAGGATTGACGCCGGCGCCGTACTTACCTACGTTGCCGCACAAAAGGGCGAGATTGGAGATGGACATCACTGCCGCGGTACCTGTAGCATGTTCCGTCACGCCTAGACAGTAGTAGATCGGCGCCCGTTCGCCTTTGGCATAGAGCCGGGCGGCTTTCCTCAGATCCTCTGGGTCAATTCCGCAGATCTCCGCCGCCTTCTCCGGCGAATAATCCTTAACAACATCCCAGAGCTCTTCAAACCCCTCGGTCTTGTTTTCCACAAACTCTTTGTCCATCAGACCTTCTGAAATAATCACGTGCATCATGCCGTTTAACAGGGCAATATTGGTCCCCGGCGTCAGCTGCAGATGCACTTCCGCCTCTTTGGCGAGGTCAATTACCCGGGGATCCGCCACAATCAGCTTGGCCCCCCGTTGTCTTGCCTGACGAATTTGAGCTCCCATCACAGGATGGGCCTCAGTTGGATTGGAGCCGATCAGGAAAATAACATCGGCCTCATGAACTTCAGCTACGGAGTTCGTCATTGCTCCGCTGCCTAACGTGATGGCTAGACCAGCCACCGTAGGAGCGTGTCAGACACGGGCACAATTGTCTACGCTGTTTGTGCCGATCGCTCCCCTCATCATTTTCATGAATGCATAGTTGTCTTCATTGGTAGTCCGTGACGAGGAAAAACCGGCAATGGCGTCAGGACCGCTTTCTTCCTTTATTCTCTTCAGGTTCTCTGCAACATAGTCCAGGGCTTCATCCCAGCTGGCTGCCTCGAACTGGCCGTTTCTGCGAATCAGCGGAGTTGTCAGCCGGTCTGGGTGATTGATGAACTTGTAGGCGAACTTGCCCTTGACGCAGAGCAGGCCCCTGTTGGAATGGCCGTCGGCGGGCTCCACCCCAACTACTTTGCCTTTCTTAATCACTAGATCCATCTGGCAGCCTACGGCGCAATAGGAACAAGTAGTGCGGGTTTTGGTCACTTCCCAGGAACGGTAGTGTTTGCTGGATTTGGTTGCCAGCGCACCGGTTGGGCAGACTGAAACGCAGTTGCCGCAGGAAACGCAGTTGCTGTCGATAAAGAGCTCGTTAAAGGGCATCCCTACCACAGTGTCGATTCCCCGGCCGTTCAGATTCAGGGTGTGGTTGACCTGCAAGTTATTGCAGACCCTGACGCATCTGCGGCAGAGAATGCACTTGTGGGGATCGTAATCGAAAAAGCGGTTGGTTTCGTCCTTCTCCCAATCCCTCGGTTCCACCTTGAACCTGGGCTCGCTGATCCCATAGTCCAGGGCATATTGGTACAGTTTGCACTGGCCCGTATCGGAACAGGCAAAACAGTCTATATGATGGTCTGCCAGGAGCATTTCCACAATGAACCGGCGCCAGGCGTAAATCCTTTCGTTCATGGTGATTACTTCCATGCCGTCGGTGCACTCGGTGGCACAGGAAACCTTCAGATCACGGGCCCCTTTAACCTCGACCACGCACATGCGGCAGGAACCCTCAGGCGCCAGATGCTTTAGGTAGCACAGGGTAGGTATTTCAACATCCAGAAGCTGGCAGGCCTCTAGAATCGTGGTGCCTTCCTTGACTTGCACCCTTTGGCCGTCAATGGTTACATTTAACATGCTCGCATCTCCTTTCTATTAGTGCTTGATAATGGCATCAAAGGGACAGCTTTCCATGCAGACTCCACACTTGATGCATGGATCCTGGTCGATGACATAAGGTGTGTTTCTGTCGCCGCTGATGCACTGCACTGGGCACTTCTTGGCACAGATGCCGCAGCGCTTGCATTTATCAGGGATAATATAATACTGGAAGAGGGCTGCACACACGCCTGACCGGCACTTCTTGCCGTACACATGCTCCTCGTATTCCTCACGGAAGTAGCGCATTGTGCTCAGCACCGGATTCGGTGCAGTCTGGCCGAGGCCGCACAGGGAGGCTGCTTTGATGTTCTGGCCCAGCTCCTCGAGCTTCTCCAGATCGCCTTCCTCGCCTTTCCCTTCTACAATCCTGTTCAGCATATCCAGCATTACAGTGGTCCCCACTCGGCAGGGCGGACATTTGCCGCAGGACTCTTCCTGGGTGAAGTCCAGGAAGAAGCGGGCGAGGTCCACCATGCAGGTATCTTCCGCCAT
>JAAYSR010000101.1 GCA_012518325.1 Bacillota bacterium | reverse complement strand
CTGCCATAATTCCCCAAATGAAACAAACAAGGGAAGAGTTAAAGCACCCCTTCCCCCTGATATTTCTTTATTTCGCAATGAATCGCCTGTTTCCTGCATGTTATGCAGGTTTTCTCGAAAAATATCGAACAGTTACAGAATATAGCGGGTCAAATCCTGGTTCTGGGCGAGCTCCCCCAGCTTTTCCCGGACAAATTCCCCGTCCACGACCACCTTCGTGCCGGCGGGGGTTGCAAAGCTCACGTCCTCCAGCAAACGCTCCAAAATGGTGTGCAGCCGCCGCGCCCCGATATTTTCGGTGGTTCGGTTCACTTCCTCAGCAATTTCCGCAATGGCCATTACTCCGTCGTCGGTAAACTCGAGCTCCACCCCTTCCGTTCCCAAGAGTGCCGTGTACTGCCTTGTCAGAGAGTTATGCGGTTCCGTCAGGATGCGGGCAAAATCCTTGGCCTTCAGGCTTTCCAGGTTGACTCGGATCGGAAATCTGCCCTGCAGTTCAGGAATGAGGTCTGCGGGCTTGGAGACATGGAACGCGCCTGCTGCAATGAACAGGATGTAATCAGTGCGTACCGGGCCTGCCTTGGTCATCACGGTGCTTCCTTCAATAATGGGGAGTATGTCACGCTGCACCCCTTCCCGTGAGACATCCGGACCTCCGTGCTGCTGGGTGCCTGCGATTTTGTCAATCTCATCGATAAATACTATCCCGGACTCTTCCACCAAGGCCACGGTTTCAGCATGTATACCGTCCATATCGAGGAGCTTGTTCGCTTCTTCCTGCAGCAGGATCTCCCGGGCTTCCCGGACTGTAACGGTCCGTTTCTGGGTTTTCTTGGGCAGAAGATCTCCGAGCATCTCCCTAAAGTTGGCCCCCAGATCATCCAGGCCCGAACCTGCCATCATATCCCAGGAGGAAGAGGGCTGTTTTTCCACGATGACCTCTACCATGCGATCCTCCAGCTCGCCGAGGCGCAGCAGCTTGCTCATGCGTTCCCGCTCTTCCCTGAGCTCCTGATCATCTTCACGGTGAGACTTCGCCGACGCAGACGGCTGGCTCAGCCCCCATAAAAGATCCATGGGATTCAGGGGCGCTGCAGGGGGCGGACCTGGAACCAAGAGCTCCACCAGGCGCTTCTCTACCAAGCCCTGGGCCTTCTGTTCCACCTCTTTGATCTTTTCCGCCTTCACCATCCGCAGGGCCGCATCAGTAAGCTCCCGAATGATGGAATCCACATCCCGGCCCACATAGCCCACTTCCGTGAACTTAGTGGCCTCTACCTTGACAAAGGGAGCATTGGCGATGCGGGCCAGGCGCCTGGCAATTTCTGTCTTGCCCACGCCGGTAGGCCCAATCATCAGGATGTTTTTCGGCAGAATCTCTTCCCGGATTTCCGCAGGCAGGCGCTGCCGCCGATAACGGTTGCGCATTGCGATGGCCACCGCCCGCTTAGCTTCATCCTGCCCTATAATGTAGCGGTCAAGTTCAGCAACAATCTCCCTTGGAGTAAGTACCATAATATCGCCCCTTAAACTCTACGGAAGTTCCACAATGGAAATGCGGCTGTTCGTAAACACACAGATCTCAGAGGTGATCCTCAATGCCTCCAGCGCAATTTCCCTGGCGCTCAAATCTGAATGGCGAAGCAGGGCCAGCCCGGCAGCCATGGCGTAGGGACCTCCCGAGCCGATGGCCAGCACGCCCTCATCCGGTTCAATAATGTCTCCGGAACCGGAAATAACAAGGGTAGTCTGTCGATCTGCCACCAAGAGCAGCGCTTCCAGTCTGCGCAGGTAGCGATCTGTCCGCCACTCCTTGCCCATTTCCACAGCCGCCCTCACCAGCTGGCTGGAATGGTCCTTAAGTTTACGTTCAAACATGTCAAACAGGGTTACGGCATCGGCGGCCGAGCCCGCAAAACCGGCTAGAATCTGTCCGTCAGACAAAGTGCGAACCTTGGTGGCGCCATGCTTAATCACTGTTTTCTCACCTAGGGTGACCTGCCCGTCGCCGGCCATAGCCACCTTGCCGTCCCTGCGCACCGCGACAATTGTAGTAGAGCGAATGTTCACCGGGATCCCCCTCATCATGCTCGCGGATGAGCTTTGTTATATACTGACTTTAAGTGACCTATCGTCACTTTGG
>JAAYSR010000100.1 GCA_012518325.1 Bacillota bacterium | reverse complement strand
GCAGTTCCCGAACCTGCTGAGGCGCAGCCTGAGACCGGTGCGGTGACAATTGCTCCCCCGTCGACTGTGCCCCGTTACGTGGAATACGTGGTTCAAAGTGGCGATACGCTCTGGTCCATTGCGGGCAAGCTATGGGGCGACCCAAGTTTGTTCAGGATTATTGCTGAGGAAAACGGCATAACCAGCCCTGCTTCCATTCGGGTGGGCAGTATCTTGCGTGTTCCAGCCGATCCGCCCAACAGATAACAGAATTGTCAGACATGAGGAACCAAAATTTAATAAAAATATAAAAATAAGCAGGACTTCCCAATTTTACCTCGAAGTACACTTACACAGTATCGGGAGGATTGAGGAGGTGTGCTTATCAATCGTTTAGATCCTTCGTTTGTCCAGTCGTCGTTAGAACTTCTGAGTGAGGGTTGTAAACGATCCCCTCACTTGCGGGTGAAAATCGCAGTTGATTGCGTCGAAAAGGGTTATGCGACTCATGATCAGGTTGCGGATTTTCTCGGCCTCAGTACCGAAAGGTGGAAGGAGTTTTACCTGAACTTCCAGGAAGGCGACATCGCAAGGGTGCCGGAAGATTTGCGCAATCTGGTCCCCGCCCGAGAACTGCGTTTTTTGACAGGTTTCACCGACGAGCAGCTGAAGATCTTAGAGCGGACGCTGGATGTTCCGCTGCTAATGGCGGAAGGAGTCGCTGATGATCATCCCTTGCTGCAGGAACTGCGAGTACTGATGGTTTTTGGCGTATTGTTCGTGGGTCAGCACAACCAGTTCAAGAAATACTCTCTGAGAGTTATCTGGTGAGCAAACATAAAGGGACCGATTTGCTTCAAAGCAAATCGGTCCTTTATAGGTCTAGTCGTTTCTCTTGTCATCGATTTCTTCTTGGATCCTGCTCAAGAATTCCTGCACATTCAGGGAACCTAAATCACCTTTACGGCGATGCCGGACAGAGACTTCTCCGGCTTCCTGCTCTTTTTGTCCTACAATGAGCATGTAAGGGATTTGCTGCAGCTGTGCTTCGCGAATCTTCTTGCCGAGCTTTTCGTTCCTTCGATCCACTTCCACTCTGATACCTGCGTTGAACAGTGTTTTCTCCACTTCAGCAGCATACTCCAAAAAGTCATCCCCTACCGGAATGATCTGCACCTGCACCGGAGCAAGCCAGCTGGGGAATGCTCCTGCAGTGTGTTCAACCAGGATGGCAATGAAACGTTCCAGGGCGCCGTAGAGTACGCGGTGAATCATGACTGGGCGCTTGCGCTCGTTGTCCTCGTCGATGTAGGTCAGGTCAAAGCGCTCGGGCATGGCAAAGTCCAGCTGAATCGTGGCACATTGCCAGGTGCGTCCAATGCTGTCCTCTAAGTGGAAATCGATTTTTGGACCATAGAAGGCTCCATCGCCCTCATTGACCACATAGTCCAGTTCCTTAGCCTCCAGCGCCTTCTTGAGAGCGTCAATTGCAGTCTCCCACATATGATCTTCACCGATGGCGTTCTCAGGCTTTGTAGAGAGCTCCACATGGTAGTTAAAGCCGAAGGTTTTATAAACCTGGTCAACGAAGTCTATGACCCGTTCCAGTTCTTCCTGGATTTGGGAAGGGCGCATGAAAATATGGGCGTCATCCTGAGTAAAGGCACGCACACGCATCAGACCGTGGAGGGTTCCAGACAGTTCATGGCGATGCACCAGGCCCATCTCGGCCATACGAATGGGAAGATCCCGATAGGAGTGGAGTTTGCGCTTGTAGACGAGCATCGCCCCTGGACAGTTCATGGGTTTGATGGCGAAGGTCTGTTCATCGATGGTGGAGAAGTACATATTGTCCTTATAGTTCTCCCAATGACCGGATCGATGCCACAGATCTTCATGGAGCATGATCGGTGTCTTGATTTCAACATAACCATGCTTGCGGTGTTCCTCACGCCAGTAGTCTTCCAGAATATTGCGCAGCACCATGCCCTTGGGATGGAAGAAGGGGAAGCCCGGTCCTTCATCCTGCAGGCTGAACAAGTCCAGCTGCCTGCCTAGTATCCGGTGGTCCCTCTTGGCTGCTTCTTCTAACATGCGCAGATGTGCCTTGAGGTCCTTGCGGTTCAAAAATGCCACCCCGTAGATTCTCTGCAGCATCTTGCGCTTCGAGTCACCGCGCCAGTAGGCGCCGGCAATGCTCTGCAGCTTAAAGTGCTTTACCTTCGAAGTTGAATCCATATGGGGACCTCTGCAGAGGTCGACAAACTCTCCCTGGCGGTAGACGCTGACGTTTTCGTCGAGCCCCTCCAACAGTTCCAGTTTATAATCCTGGTTCTGGGCTGCGAACATCTCTACAGCCTCATCGTTTCTGAGCTCTTCCCGGACAATGGGGAGATCCTCAGCGATGATCTTCTCCATTTCCGCTTCGATCTTTTCTAAGTCTTCTGGAGTAAAACGATGCTCCAGATCGAAGTCATAATAGAAGCCGTTTTTGATCACGGGTCCAATGGCAATCTTGGTCTCAGGCCAAAGCCTCAGTACAGCCTGGGCCATGATATGGGCTGCTGTATGGCGCATGACCTCCTCTTGATTAACGATTCCGATGTTTTCATCCACGATTATTCGCTCCTTTCTTGGAAAAATAAAAAACCTGCATCCACATGGGACGAGGTTCTCGCGGTTCCACCCAAATTGACTCTCCAGCAGACAGCTGCTGCGGAAAGCCCACTTTTCTCTGCGAGTAACGGTGCAGTCCGGCCCGGCTTACTTTGGAACACATTGCCCCGGTTCAGCTGGCAACTCCTAGGTGGTTTTCGCCAAAACGCCCCTGAGGGAGCTTTCAGCATGCTGCAGCAAGGAAAAATGCTGCAACAGCTCCCTTCTCTGTCAGGTTAATCAGGGCTACTCTTCCTATTCATCGTCTTTATCTATTGCTATCAGGATAATTCTCTTTAACCCGTTTGTCAAGTGACATTTGCGAAAAGACTGTGTCAAGTACTATCGGGTGCCAATATGTCCTCGAAATATCCCAAAGATGTTTAAGCTAACTTTTCCCGACATTCTTTCTGGAAACTGATGCTCCTCAAGGAAAGAACCATTGATTGCTGG
>JAAYSR010000011.1 GCA_012518325.1 Bacillota bacterium | reverse complement strand
GGGGCAAGGTAGGCCTGTTCGATGTACCTGTGCAGGCCCTGCCTGAGCTCGCTGGACAGCGCCTGGCCGACATTCGCTCCTTTCCTGAGATCTTGGTGGTTGCACTGTACAGGGACGGTGAGGTAGTCATTCCCTCTGGCCAGACGGAACTTAAGGAACAGGATACTCTTTATCTCATGGGGCGCAGAGAGACGGTGACAAACTTTGCCCGGGGACTGCCTGTAGGCGAGCGCCATGTCACCCGCAAGGTAATGATTCTAGGCGGCGGGAGGGCAGGTTTTTATCTCGCGCAGCGCCTTTTGGCCAATGGTTTGGCGGTGAAAATCATTGAACAGGACGAAGAACGCTGCAACTACCTGGCCAGTGCCCTAAAAGGGTCCGCCTTGGTTCTGTGCGGAGACTGTACAGACTTGGAGCTGCTGCAGGAGGAAAACCTTGGTGAGATGGATGCGTTGGTGTCTTTGACAGGCAATGATGAAGAGAACCTCATGCTGGCCCTTTTAGGCAAGCAGCAGGGAGTATCCAAGGTTGTGGCCAAAGTGAGCAGGTCCAACTTCGTACCCCTCATTGAGCAGCTGGGCATTGACCGTGCAGTAAACCCTGTCCTCATCTCTGCTGGAGAAATCGCCCGCTTCATCCAGGGCGGCGAAATCGCGTCCCTGTCTCTGATGTTTGGCGGGCAGGCAGAAGCTTTGGAAATCGTAGTGCCTGAAAGTGCAAGGTTAATCGGGCTGCCCCTGGCCCAGGCCAAGATTCCCAGGGGCCTGATTATAGGGGCGGTTGTTCGGGATGGGCAAGTGCTGATCCCCAATGGACAAACAGTTTTGGAAACCGGCGATCGGGCAATTGTCTTTTGCCTGCGCAGTGAGATATCCTCACTGAACAGGCTGTTTTATCCAAGGCAAAGGGGGTTCTTACATGAACTATGGCATGGTGGCAAGGGTTATCGGAAACCTCCTACTTCTTGAGGCAGCAGTTTTTTCTCTTCCCCTTGGTGTATCGCTCTACTTTAAGGAACGAGAAGCAGTTTTGGGCTTTCTGCTGGCCATGGGGGTTGTAGGCTTAGTTGGACTCTTTTTGTCGAATGTCAAAAAGGAGTCTGCCCAACTCAGGATAAGGGAAGCTGTGCTCATTGTGACCCTGGGCTGGACTTTAACGTCGTTCTTTGGTGCTTTGCCATTTGTTTTTTCGGGCAGCGTACCAAGCCTGATTGACGCATTCTTTGAAGCAGTCTCAGGATTTACTACTACCGGTTCCACTATAATCGGCCGTGTGGAGGAGCTCCCCAGGGGAATCCTGTTCTGGCGATCCTTTACTCATTGGTTAGGGGGTATGGGGATTCTTGTATTGACTTTGGCCATACTGCCCACTCTAGGGGCGGGTGGCCAGCAAGTTTTCCGAATCGAGAGCCCTGGACCTGCACCCGACAAGTTCACACCGCGTGTCGTCGCCACAAGCAAGATCCTTTATTCAATCTATCTCTTCTTCACTGTCGGACAGATTGTACTGCTGCGCTGGTCGGGACTGCCATGGTTTGAGAGCTTTCTATGGGCTTTTGGCACGGTAAGCACTGGAGGGCTTGGCCTTTACAGTGACAGTATGGTCCGTTATGGTGCAAATGGATTCTTGATCACTGTAACAGCAATAGGCATGGTCCTTTCTGGGGTCAACTTTTCTCTTTACTATGATTTGGGAAAAAGACGTTTTGATCAAGTCTTCAAGGATTCAGAGCTTCGCCTCTACTTGGCGCTGCTCTTGGCGGCAACGTTTTTTGTTTCCCTGAGTCTGTACGGCGAAGTCTATTCAAGTGTGGGTGAAGCAGTTAAACAAGCGTTTTTTCAGGTGAGCTCGATTATGACCACGACGGGCTATGCCACCGCAGACTATGACCTATGGCCCGCCTTCAGTAAGGGAGTACTGTTTTTCCTTATGTTTGTGGGCGGCAGTGCCGGCTCTACCTCTGGAGGCATCAAGGTGATCCGTTTCGTAGTGGCGAGGCAGATGATCCACAGAGAACTTGCGCGCATTGTGCACCCCAAGGCTGCTGCTCCCATTACCGTTGCCGGTAAAGTTGTATCGCCAGATGTTGTGAAAGGCGTAGCCAGCTTCTATCTTCTCTATTTTGCCTTTTTTGGACTTGGTGCTCTCATCATCAGTTTGGAGAACGTTGATCCGCTGAGTGCTATGACGGCTGCAGCAGCCACCCTAGGAAATATAGGCCCAGGTTTGGGGATGGCAGGACCGATGCAGACCTATGCACCCTTCAGCCCCTTCAGCAAGATTGTGCTGTCCTTCCTCATGCTCCTCGGCCGTTTGGAGCTCTTTACCCTTTTACTTGTCTTCACACCAAGCTTTTGGCGTGAGTAGGCGGGAGAAGAAGAGGCATCTCCCATTAATTGTCCTTTCCCTGCGAAGGATATGATAGTAAGGGTTAGAGAGAAGGCGAGGAGAGACAAGCATGAAGAAACCTGTGCTGATCATAATACTGGTTCTGCTGATTTCCGGAGCCGCAGGGGCATTTTACCTCTGGCAAAACCTGCAGAGAGATCCCGCCCAAGCGGCCAGGGCATTTCTATCGCAGCTGGAGGCGGAGGATTTCAGCGTTATTGATTCGTATTTTTCAGCCGCGCCCCATCCGCGCAGCGAAGAGATGAGACAGGCTTTTGCCCGTTTTGGTCAGGCATTCGGCCTTACCGGCATGTCAGTTCCCGACCTGACGCTCCTTTCCAAAGACAGTACGGCAGCGGTTTTTAACTTCACGATGCGCTATGAAAGCCGCTATTTTGAGCCGCTGGAAGTGGAGACAACGCTGAGGCTGCAGAGAGAAAGCATCTTTGCTGATTGGCAGGTAGAGTGGGAGAACAATCTGCCCCTCCCGAACTACGGCATTGAAGCTGACTATGCAAGGGTCCGCCAGGCACCCCGGCGGGGTCAGATCCTTGACAGAAACGGTCAGGTCCTGGCTGGCGAGGGAAGTCTGGTAACTGTAGGTGTTCAGCCTGATCGGATCACAGATCCAGATGCACTCCTCGAAGCGCTCCACAGTGAACTGGGCTTAAGTCCGGAGTATGTCCGCAGACAGTACGAAGCCCCCGGGGTGCAGGGTCACTGGTTTGTGCCCTTGATCAGCCTGCGGGAAGAAGAGTACAGACGGGTTGATCCTCTCTTGCGCCCCATCCCGGGCATCTTCTTTAGGCGCGTCGAGGCCAGGGCCTATCCGGAAGGGGCGCCAATGGGCCAGATTACAGGTTATCTCGGCGAGGTCACCGCAAACATGCTCGACAGCTACCCTGAACGGGAATACATCAGCGGTGAGCTGGTTGGGCGGGCAGGTTTGGAATTGAGTCAGGACGACCTGCTGCGGGGTCGCCCCGGCTATCGTTTTTACGTTGAGGTTGACGGGGAACGCACTCTGTTAGCAGAAAAGGAGGCTGTCCAGGGCCAAGATGTGGCTATCACCCTTGACAGCCGTATGCAGCAGCTGGCCTTCGAAGTTCTAGCAGACCGCCGGGGAGCTATTGTGGTACTGGATGCCCAGACAGGTGAAATCCTGACCCTGGCTTCCAGTCCCAGCTATGATGCAAACGAGTTCGTCGGGGGTATCAGCGCCGCCCGGTGGCAGGAGTTGAGCACAGACGAAAGCCTGCCCATGTTCAACCGCGCTCTGCAGGGGCTTTATGCGCCGGGATCGGTGTTCAAGGTGGTGACGGTAGCGGCAGCCCTGGATCGGGGACTGTACGATGCGGGCAGCACCTTTGTGGATACTGGGGAACTTCTGGTTCAGGGCAATATTGTGCGGAACTTTCAAAGGCAGGTCTTTGGCGAGCACAGCCTGCATCAGGCAGTGGCGGATTCCATTAACACCACCGTGGCACAGGTTGGGTTAGATTTAGGGGCTGATGCTTTGGAGGCGTACTTCAAGAGCTTTGGCCTTGATCAAAGCTACGCCCTGGGCCTCCCCATGGTGGGCGGACAGATTGGCAGCCCTGGGCGAAGCCAAGTGGCACTGGCCTGGTCTGCCATTGGACAGGATCAGGTGCTCGTGACACCGCTGCATGTAGCCCAAATCTTCAGCGTTTTTGCCAACATGGGGCAGCTGCCCCCAATCCAGCTTGTGGTTCAAACAGAGCAGCCTGAGTCCAGTTCCGTTTTGAAAACAGAGACGGTAGTCCAGATGAACAGCATGCTCCAGGACGTTGTGCTTCAAGGTACGGGAACCGCCCTGAGAAACAGCGGTGTCAATGTTTTTGGCAAAACAGGAACCGCGGAGGCTGCCGGCAAAGTGCACGCCTGGTTCGGCGGCCACACAGAACTGCCCAGCGGACAGAAGCTGGCTTTTGTGATTCTGATCGAAGAGGGAGGGGTTGGCGGACAAACGGCGGCTCCCCTCATGGGGGAATACCTCAACCGTTTACTGCAGTAGCAGCGATTTGAGGCGGCGGCCAAAGGCCACACGCCTCTTTTTTCTTTGGAAGGAAAAGGACGCCTGCAGCACGAAGAGCATATTGCCAGGTGAAGGTGGGTTTGTTTTATGGGTAAGAAAATGCTTAGGTTCTGTCTTGCAGCCCTGCTGGTCCTGGCCGGAATTTCCGGCTATGGCCAGGCGCTGGAGGACATGCATGTCTATTATTTAGATGTAGGGCAGGCAGAATCCACTGTGCTTTTGGGTCCTGATTTCACAGTGCTGATAGATGCAGGGGACCCGGGAGACAGCGGTGTTTTAGAACACTTGCAGCGACTGGGTGTGGACGCAATCGATCTGTTCATTGTCACGCACCCCCATGCAGACCATATCGGACAGGCCGCTGCGGTGCTGGCTGCGTTCTCGGTAGCCGAAGTCTGGATGTCCGGCTTCGAGCACACGACCATACTTTTCGAACATCTGCTGGACGCTGTTCTAGAAAGCGAAACAGATTACTGGGAACCCCGTACAGGCGAGAGCTATACTTTTGGAACGCTTCGCCTGGAGGTTCTGAATCCTGCTGAAATAGGAGCCGACCTCCATGCCAGCAATCTGGTGGTGCGGGCTGTTTACGGGAACACAGCTTTTCTTTTTACCGGCGATGCGGAAAGGCGGAGTGAAGGGCATATGATCGAGACGGGTCTGCCCTTGGAAGCCCAGATATTGCAGCTGGGGCACCACGGTTCACGCACTTCGTCCTCCCTGGAGTTTCTCCTGGCTGTCCGGCCGGAGCTTGCGGTTTATTCCGCAGGTTTGGACAATTCCTTCGGACATCCTCACCAGGAAGTGATTAACCGTTTGAAGATCCTGGAAGTTCCAGTCTATGGCACGGACTTGAATGGTACGATCGTCGCCTGGACCGACGGACACTCTTATAGGGTGTACGCTGAATCAGGGCAAGAATTGGTGCCGACCGAGGGGGCTCCTTCATGGCGAGAGGGAGGCAGGGTGGAGCTGAACACCGCCTCTTTTCTGGAGCTGCAGCGCATTGTGCATATCGGTCCTGCTCGGGCCCAAGAGATTATCGAGCTGAGGGAAGTTGCTCCCTTCAGATCTGTTGATGACTTGAGATGGGTATCGGGTCTAGGGGCACAGAGGATTAGAGACATCAAAGAACAAGGCCTGGCCTATGTCAAAGGAGTGAGGGAGGATTAGCGACAGGCAGTCTGTATCAGCGGTTATCGACCGCATTGTGGATGAAGCTGCCGCGGTGGTGTTGCTGGAAGACGGCGGCAAACTTTATGTTCCAGTCGACCTGCTGCCCCGGGGCGCAGAAGAAGGCCAGTGGCTCATAGTTGTGTTGGCGGATGGGAAGTTCAAGAGCGCCGTGTTGGATTTGGAAAAGACCGAGATGATCAGGGAACGGATCAGGCGCAAGCGGGCCTTGCTGTTGGAGCGCATGCGGCGTCGCCAGGATTCCGAAGACTAGGCAGACTATTTAGCTTGGTCCGCGAGGGAATGGAGAAAGTCCCGGATTGAGCCTGGGGTGCATACTGTACGATATCAAAGCGGTTTTTGACCAGCAGGCGGGTAGGCAGGAAAGGCATTAAGTCCTGGGCTGCGCCGCCTGCTATTTTGTCGTAGGGGGAAAAGAGAACTGCTCCTTTGAGGGGTCTGTGCGCTGACAGAAAGGCTGCCGGCCCGGTGCCCAGACTGCCTCCCAAGACGAAAATGTTCTCTGCATCTACCTGGGGATCGCTGAAGTAGTCGAAGTGCTCTGTCCCATCTTGGAAAATTGCTGTATCGCCGGGTCTGCCTTCGCTGAGGCCATACCCTCGATAGTTGAAGAAAGCCCAGGCAAATTCAGGGATCTGCCTGGATAATCCCAAGTAGCTGGAAGCTTCGCCTCCCTGGCCGGCGAAAACCCAAGGGTGAGTGAGGGCCCCATGAAGATTCTCCTTAACATACTGCCACCTCGCTAGCGCTGGGAATGGGAGCGGGGTTCCCTGATCAGCATTATCCACTCCCCGAGCAAATCTTTGGTGGTGCCATAGGCAGAAAATCCTGCCGCGGCATACAAGCGTTTGCCGGACTCATTATTAGCCCGCACATTAAGGATCACAGGCTGATTCTTAATCCTCTGCAGAACTTTCTCCAAGAGCAAAGTGCCCAGGCCCTGCCCCTGACAGGCGGGGCTGATGGCTATGGACAGAATTTCAGCCTTAGTTTTCGGGATCTTTCTGGTGCTTTCGGCAGATCTCGCCATAGTAAGCTGGTTATGCAGCAGCCGAAGCAGTTCGGAGGGGGCAACTTTCGCCGCAAGACGTGCCAGGCAGGTCAGGGCTTTGCCCCATCTGCGCTGCAGGCGGGCTTGTTCAGCGGAAAGATACAGACAATAACCGACTGCCTGGCCGCCCTCGTCTTTGAGGAGCAGCGCTTCGCCGCCCCAATGGAAGATCAGGCGAAATGTCAGTTCCATCAGGTCCAGGAGAAGCTTTGCGGGTTTCCTGCCAAAGAAGAACTCTACACTCTCTGGAAAGGCTTGACAGTACAGCTTGGCCATTTCCCGGGCATCTTCAGGAGAACCCCGATCCACATACATCTATCTTTCCTCCCTATTCAGGACGATCCACCACCGGATACTCCTCGGGCGGCGCACCGTGCAGCAGTTCTTCCAGTGACACAATTTCCAGACCTTTGGCCCTGATTATCTCGATCACATTTGCCAAAGACAGTACTGTAGCCCGCCGATCTCCGCCTTCGCTCCTGACCAGCGCGCCGCTGTCATGAAAGAGAATGATGTCTCCGCCTCGTACTTTGCTTTCCACCAAGCGCTCGATATAGGCGGGAGTGACTCCGTAGCGCCAATCCCGCGTTGAAATGGACCAGAGCACAATTTCTTGCCCCAACAGCCCTGCCAGGCGCCTAAACCGATCGTCATACATGCCCCGGGGAGGACGCACATATTTTGGATACATGCCTGTGACTTCGGCAATTACGGCTGTGGCTTCCATCACTTCCCGCTGCAGCTCAAGCGTGGAAAGGGTGGGCAGATTCCGGTGACTTTGGGTATGATTGCCGATGGCATGACCTTCTTCAACAACCCTTTGGGCAACGTGGGGGTATTTTTCCACGTGTTTGCCCACCATGAAAAAGGTTGCAGGAACATCATACTCCTTGAGAATGTCTAAAATGGCCAGGGTGAA
Organism: Bacillota bacterium; assembly: GCA_012518325.1. Lineage (GTDB taxonomy): Bacteria > Bacillota > Limnochordia > Darwinibacteriales > Darwinibacteriaceae > UBA5420. The sequence continues at coordinate 9,476 of JAAYSR010000011.1, read as the reverse complement.
CTCCTCACTTGGCCCATCGTCAAAGGTGATGGCAACCTTATTGGAGGCACGGTTGCCAACCCTGTAGATGTCGGGCTGGTAGCCAAAGCCGTGATAAACCCAGACAGAAAACAAAACAAGTATCGTTGCCACGCCCAGTATGCCTGAAATCAGTGCAAGGGGCAGTTTTCGCTCCCTAAGTCTTAGCAGTCCAAAGAGGCGTTTGCCTAAACGCCAATACATGGAAGAAATCAGGAAAACTATTCCGATCAGGGCTAAAACTCTTAAGATAAACTCTAGCTGATTCACGGGTGAGCCTCCTTCGCCCTATTGTAACTGAATACAGTGAGGTTCTGCAATAAAATCATCACTTTATTCGAGAGGTTTGACGGTTTTATGTTCCAGCGCCAAACCTTGCTTGTCGGCCGGCATAATAGTACAGTAGAGATAGATGACCAAATAGCTGGCAGCATGATGCTCCGGCTTAATATAAATGGAGGTATTTGTTTGAAAAACTATCACACGCACACGTTTCGCTGCAAGCATGCCGACGGTGACGTCGCCGATTATGCCAGAGCAGCACTGGACCAAGGATTTGAAGTTCTAGGCATAACGGATCACACACCCTTGCCGGACAACCGCTGGCTGCCGATTCGTATGGAACTGTCTGACCTGCCCGGCTATGTCTCTGCAATTGAGGAGGGGCAAAAGGCCTTTCCCGAACTGAAAATGCTCAAGGGTATGGAATGCGAATGGGCACCCGAATACAACAGCTTCTTTTCAGAGGTTCTCCTAGGGAAGTACAGCTTCGATTATCTTATCCTGGGCTGTCACTTTTTCCCCTTCGGCGGCCGCTGGCTCAGCAGCCACGGGGAGATAGTCGATGCCAAGCGCCTGGCGGCTTATACAGAGTTTCTAATTAAGTCTATGCGTTCCGGACTGTTTTCGTTTGTGGCCCATCCTGACTTATTTGGCCTCTCCTATTTGGAATGGGATCAGAATGCAGCCGCAGCTTCAAAAGATATACTGAGCGCTGCGGAGGAGCTCAAGCTGCCCCTGGAAATCAACGGTTATGGACTGATGACGCGCACAGTGCTGAATTCCCAGGGCACCAGGACCGCATACCCCTGGCTCCCTTTTTGGGAACTGGCTGCAGATTATGATGTTACAGTGATTGTCAACTCCGACGCGCACCATCCTCGGCATGTCTCCCAAGGCATTAAGCAGGGCCGGCAGATTGCCCGGGATCTCGGGCTTACCCTGGCCAATCTCGAATGTTTAGAAAGGAGATGACAATGTTCGTCTTGTTTAATGAAGGAGAACAGCTCTTGCCGATTAAGGTGTGGCTGCCCAGTGCGGCACACCTCGACGAGGACTGCCTTCGCCAGGCAAAAAACTTGGCTAACCTGCCCTTTGCCTTCAGGCACATTGCATTGATGCCGGATACACATTCGGGCTACGGCATGCCTATAGGAGGGGTAATGGCCAGTTCTGAAGCGATCGTTCCCAACGCAGTGGGGGTAGACATCGGCTGCGGCATGGGATTTGTGCATACTAACGTTCCTGCACGCCTATGCCGTGAGGTAAAGACACCGCAAGGGACCTTGGCCCACACGCTTGTAGGGCAGATCATGCGAGATGTCCCCCAGGGCTTTGAACATCACAGCCGTCCGCAGAAATCTGAGTTCTTGGATCGCTGCTCCCTAAGACAGCTCTATCACTACGGACGGGATAAACTGCCCACCATCGAAGAGGCCTATGTGCAGCTCGGCACCCTTGGCGGCGGGAATCACTTTATTGAACTTCAGGAAGATGAAGACGGCAGCTTAGGTATCATGGTTCACACCGGTTCCAGGAACTTCGGGTATAAAGTGGCCAACTACTTCAATAACCTGGCCAAGGAACTCAACAGGAAAATGGGCTCCAAGATTCCGCCCAGCTTTGATTTGGCCTACCTTCCCTTGGATACCAAGGAAGCCCGGGGCTATATTGGCTGGATGAACTTTGCCTTGGAGTTTGCCAGACACAATCGCCAACAGATCATGGACAGGGTCAAGGAAATTGTATTCTCAGGCCTAGAGCGCTATGCCGGCTGGAAAGACATCCAGATCTTACAGGAAGTGAACGCCCATCATAACTATGCTGCCCGGGAACGCCACTTTGGTGAGGAAGTCTGGGTGCATCGCAAGGGTGCTATTCGGGCCGGTCAGGGTGAACTCGGCATTATACCAGGTGCCATGGGGTCCTATTCCTATATTGTGGAAGGTTTAGGCAATCCGGAATCATTCCATTCGGCCAGCCATGGTGCAGGGCGGGTGATGGGGCGCAAGGAGGCGATGCGTCAGTTTGCCGTGGAAGAGGTTCTGGCGGATTTCGAAGCAAAGGAGGTGGTGCTCGGCAAGAAGCGTAAACGCGATACCGCGGAAGAATACTTCAAGGCATATAAGAACATTGAAGATGTCATGGCGGATCAGGCAGACCTGGTTAAGCCTCGTTTAAAAGTAAGGACAGTGGCGGTTGTCAAGGGATAAACCCGCACTATTGTGACAGATTATTCCGTTTCGTACGGAAGGAATTCACCCAGTTATGCAGAAATAATGAGTGCACCAAAATCAAAACAGGGGGTATTTATTGTGCAAAGGAGACTTGGTTTCATTCTAGTAATGGTCCTGCTGTTGGGCCTCGTTGTCAGTCCCGTCTATGCAGCGCCTAAGATCGGGCTGATTTTTGCGGAAGGCGGTTTAGGCGATCAGTCCTTTAACGATGCAGCGTATCGCGGCTTGATGCAGGCTAAGGAAGAACTTGGCGTTGAAGTAACCTATGTAGAACCTGCAGACATCGCTGAAATGGAAGAACACCAGCGCGCCTATGCTGACTTAGGCCTGGACCTGGTCATTGTCATCGGGTTTATTCATCAAAGCGCACTGGTCGAAGTGTCTTCCGACTATCCCAACGTCCACTTTGCCATCGTTGACGACGTGGTGGATAATCCGAACGTAACTTCTCTCGTCTTTGAAGAACATGAAGGTTCGTTCCTAGTCGGCATGCTGGCAGGTCTGATGACTGAGACAAACACCATCGGTTTTGTCGGCGGCATGGAAGTGCCTCTGATTCGCAAATTCGAAATCGGCTTTATCGAAGGTGCCAAATACGCCAACCCAGACGTTGAAGTACTGGTGAACTACGCAGGCGCGTTCGACGATCCAGGTCGCGGCCGTGAGTTAGCTGTAAGCCAGAACGAACGCGGCGCTGACATCGTCTATCATGCGGCAGGCGGAACAGGCAGCGGCGTGATTGATGCTGCAGTAGCCAACGGTTTCTACGCTATTGGTGTAGACTCTGATCAAGACTACATGGCCCCCGGCACTGTTCTGACATCCATGGTCAAGAGGGTTGACACTGCCGTATTTGAGGTTATTAAGGCGGTTGTAGACGGAACCCTTGAAGGCGGAGTATGGAGCTTCGGCATTGAAGACGGCGGCGTAGGAACATCTGAGTTCAAGTACACCAAGGAGCTGATTCCCCAATCAGTCCTTGATGCTATCGAAGATGCAAAACAGAAGATCATCTCTGGAGAGATCGTAGTCTCTAATCCTCTCCAATAGTCCAAGATTAACGAGAGGGAGGCAACCCGCCGCCGTATGGTTGGCGGTGCCTCCTTTTTTTAGCAGGGGGGAGTCTCGCATGGATAAAGTGTTAGAAATGCGCGCGATAACGAAGCAGTTTCCTCGGGTTTTGGCCAACGACCGGGTCGACTTTGACCTCAACTACGGTGAGATCCATGCTTTAGTCGGGGAAAACGGGTCAGGGAAGTCCACGTTAATGAATATTCTCTATGGCTTGTACCAAAGCGACAGCGGGGAAATCTTCGTCAGAGGAAAAAAAGTTGACATTCACGAGCCTAGGGTGGCCATCGATCTGAGAATCGGCATGGTCTTTCAGCATTTTATGCTGGTAGAGCCCCTGACGGTCGCGGAGAACATTGTCCTCGGCTCTGAGCTTCGAAAGGGGCCTTTTCTTGATACCAAGCGGGCCATTCAGGAAGTAGAGGACCTTTCGAATCGCTATGGATTGAGGATCGATCCTAGGGCGAGAATTGACGACCTGTCTGTGGGTCTGCAGCAAAGGGTAGAAATCTTAAAGGCCCTCTACCGGGGGGCAGAAATATTGATTCTGGACGAACCTACCGCAGTGTTGACTCCCCAGGAGGTTGAGGACTTATTCAAAGTTCTGCTTTCCCTAAAGGAACAGGGCACCAGTATTGTCTTTATTACACACAAGATCAAGGAAGTGTTGGCGGTATCGGATCGGGTCAGTGTGTTAAGGCGAGGAAGGAAAATAGGGACGAAGGCCACGGCGGAAACCAATGAGCAGGACTTGGCGGAAATGATGGTGGGCCGGGTTGTCCTCCTCAACGTAGAGAAGGAACCTGCCAAGCCTGGGGCCGAAGTGCTCAGAATTGAAAACCTGACAGTCAAGGATCAGTTTGGCCAGGAGAAGGTCAGGGGAGTGGACCTTAGTGTTCGCAGCGGCGAGGTGCTGGGCATTGCCGGCGTGGAAGGGAACGGCCAGTCGGAATTGGTGGAAGCCATTGCTGGACTGCAGAAAGCAGCAGGCGGCAAGATCTTCCTAGGTGAGCAGGAGATCACGAACTGGTCCCCATTGAGAATCAGGGAAGCCGGTTTTGGCATGGTCCCTGAGGATCGCCATCGCCGGGGGCTCGTTCTAGATTATTCAGTGGCCGACAACCTGATCCTGGGCCTGCATGGCAAGAAGCCTTTTGTGCACTATGGCATGTGGCGTGATGATAAAGCGGTTTACGCCAACGCGGAGGAGATAATTGAACAGTACGACATTCGTCCTCCAGTGGCGACGCAGCCGGCAAGAAGCCTTTCCGGCGGAAACCAGCAGAAAATCGTAGTGGGCAGGGAGTTTACCCAGAATCCGCGCCTTTTAATTTGTGCACAGCCCACCAGGGGCGTTGACGTTGGTGCCATTGAGTTTATCCATCAGCAAGTGATTGCCCAAAGAGACCAGGGTGCAGCTGTTCTCTTGGTCTCTGCTGAACTGGACGAAATCTTTTCTTTGAGCGACCGGATTGCCGTAATGTATAATGGTCAAATCGTGAGCGTGATGCCTGCCGCTGAAGTTACCGAGCATAAGCTGGGATTCTTAATGCTGGGTGGGCGTTTAGAAGATTATGAAGCACACGAGGTGAGTGGAAATGCAAAACAGGATTAGGGCAGTCCGCTGGCAGGAGATGGTGACCCCCCTGGCGGCAGTGATTCTTGCGTTGGCAATCGGGGCCGGCTTCATTCTCTTCGTAGGTGAAAATCCCCTGACAGCTTATAAGATCTTGTTCGTGGAGTCTTTTGGCAATCTTAGAAACCTGGCCACTACTTTACAGCGGGCGACTCCTTTGATGTTTACCGGACTGGCAGTAGCCTTCGGGTACAGGGCAGGTTTGTTTAACATTGGTGCAGAAGGGCAGCTGTACATTGGCGCGTTCGCAGCCGCCTGGGTCGGATTTACCTTGACAGGGGCGCCGCGGTTCATCCACCTGCCTCTGGCCATCATTGCCGGTATGCTTGGCGGAGCGCTGTGGGGCTCCATACCGGGCTATCTAAAAGCCAAGCTTGGGGTGCATGAGGTCATCAACACCATCATGCTCAACTTTATCGCTCTGTATCTGACAGACTGGCTGGCTACAGGTCCCTTCCACGGCGGTTCGTGGGTTCCGGAAACCGCCCGCATTAAGCCTGCAGCAGCCCTGACTCGCCTCTATCCTCCTACACGGCTCACCACCGGCGTTTTCCTCGCGCTGTTGGCTGCCTTTGTGGTTTATCTGGTTCTGTGGAAGACAAGGCAAGGCTATGAGCTGAGGGCGGTAGGCCTAAATCCCGACGCTGCTGAATACGGCGGCATTAATGTGGCTAGGAACACGGTACTGGCCATGGCCATCAGCGGGGCTTTGGCGGGTCTGGCCGGGACGGAACAGATCTTGGGTCTGCACAACCGATTTATTGTGCGTTTCTCTTCGGATTTAGGTTTTATGGGAATTGCCGTCGCTCTTCTTGGCAAGAATCATCCCTTCGGAGTTATACTGGCAGCTGTTCTGTTTGGGGCGCTGCAGACCGGCTCGGCGGCGATGGATCGTTTAACTTCGGTACCCCGTGAATTGATTACGATTATCCAGGCCCTGATCATTTTCTTCGTGGCCGCGGAGTATTTAATCCGGCGCATTCTGCGCATGAAGGAGGGAGCATGATGGGCGACATTTTAGCTTTGCTGTTTAACACTGCAGTCTTTGCCGCAGCTTTGAGAATGGCAACTCCCTTGATTTTTGCCGCCCTGGGGGGAATTTTCTCTGAACGCAGCGGTGTGGTGAATATTGCCCTGGAGGGTATGATGCTGATTGGATCATTCACCGCGATGTTTGTCTCCCATCATACAGGCATGCCTTGGATGGGTGTGCTCGGTGCGGTATTGGCAGGTTTGATTGTCGGATTGCTGCACGCAGTTTTCTGCATACGCTACCGGGCCAATCAAGTGGTGGTCGGCACCGCAATTAACATTTTCGCCGGCGGATTGACTGTTTTTCTTCTGCGCTATTATTTTGGCGCAGCAGGTACATCGCCGAGCGTTGCCACAGTTTCTGACATCACCATTCCCATCATCAGCCAGATTCCCTGGATCGGCCGGATTATCGGACGGCAGAATCCCCTGGTGTACCTGGCCATCTTGGCTGTGGTGGCTGCCCACATTGTGATCTACAAGACCAGCTGGGGCTTAAGGCTCCGGGCGGTAGGGGAGCATCCCCGGGCAGCAGATACGGTGGGGGTTAACGTTTATCGCATGCGCTATTTGGCAGTGGCCTTAAGCGGCGCTTTGGCGGGCCTGGGAGGAACCTATCTGTCCATTGCCCACCTCAGCCGCTTCAGTGAGGGTATGACTGCAGGCCGGGGTTTTATTGCCCTAGCGGCAGTTATCTTTGGCAAGTGGACTCCCTTTGGGGCGCTGGGCGCATGCCTCTTCTTCGGCTATGCTGACGCTCTGCAGATGCGTCTGCAGGATGTGGGAGTTCCGACCCAGTTCATGAACATGCTCCCATACGTCTTGACGATGGTTGCTCTGGCCGGCTTTATTGGAAAGTCGGTGGGACCAAAGGCAGCTGGAGAGCCTTACATCAAAGGTTAGATAGCGAGGTTGCACATGTAGATGAAGAATCTGAAGAAGTTTATTTCATATTACAAGCCTGAGCGGCGCCTCTTTTTCATGGATATGGCGGCTGCCGGTTTAGTTGCCGCATTAGATTTGCTGTTTCCCATTATCACAAGGACGTTTATGAACGAGTACATTCCCAATCGCAATCTGCGGGCTTTACTGATTTGGGCCGGGGCTTTGGTTGTCCTGTACCTTCTTCGCATGCTGTGCCAGTACTTTGTCAACTATTACGGCCATGTGGTCGGCGTCAACATGGAGTACCAGATGCGCCAGGATCTGTTCTCCCATCTGCAGACCTTGGACTTCCGCTTTTTTGATGATACCAAGGTTGGCCATTTGATGAGCAGAATCGTGAACGACCTGCGCGAAATCTCGGAACTGGCCCACCATGGGCCGGAGGATGTCTTCATCGCAACGCTGATGCTCATCGGCTCGTTCTTGTACCTGCTGACTATCAGTGTTCCGTTGACCCTGATTACCTACACTCTAATCCCGCTCATCCTGTGGTTTGCCTACACCAGACGCACCGCGATGAACATTGCCTTTGCCGAGGAACGCAGGAAAATTGCCGACGTAAATGCTGATGTAGAAAACAGCCTCGCGGGGATTCGCGTTGCCCAGAGCTTTGTCAACGAGGAGTATGAGGAAAGGCGGTTTACCCGGGCCAACACAGCTTTCAAGAAATCGCGCTACAGGGCATTCAGAGCGATGGCAGTGTATTCATCAGGCCTTGGATTTTTCACGGATCTCCTGAACGTCACTGTGCTCGTCACCGGCTCGCTGTTCATGTATTTTGGCCACATCGATTTGGCGGACCTCACGGCGTATTTGCTGTTTGTTGGCTTCTTCCTCCAGCCCATTCGCAGGCTGATCTCATTTACCCAGCAGTATCAGCAGGGTATGTCGGGGTTTAGCCGCTTCGTCGAACTGATGGAAGTCCAGCCTTCAGTGACGGATAAGCCGGGAGCTTACGAACTTCCCCCCGTTAAGGGGAATATCGAGCTGAAAAATGTATCTTTCCAGTATACAGAGCATGCCGAAGTGCTGCAGCAGGTGTCCCTGGAGATTCCTGCAGGAAGCACAACTGCCTTTGTGGGACCCTCGGGCGGGGGCAAGACTACACTTTGTCATCTGATTCCCCGCTTCTATGATGTGACTGAAGGGGCAATCTTTATCGACGGACACGATATCCGCGAGGTAACGCTGGCTTCCTTGCGCAAGCAAATAGGCTTTGTTCAGCAGGATGTGTTCCTGTTTACCGGTACAATACGTGAGAATATTCTCTACGGACACCCCTCCGCCTCGGAAGAGGAAATGATTGCGGCAGCGAAGAAAGCCCAGATCCACGACTTTATCCTGTCGCTGCCGGACGGTTATGACACTTATGTTGGGGAAAGGGGCATCAAGCTGTCAGGCGGCCAGAAACAAAGGATATCAATTGCCAGAGTGTTTTTGAAGAATCCTCCGATTCTCATCTTGGATGAGGCCACCTCGGCGCTGGATACCGCTACAGAGATGGAAATCCAGGGAGCCCTGACAGAGCTGGCCAAAGAGCGGACTACACTGGTGATCGCTCACCGCCTGTCCACTGTTCGCCACGCAGATCAGATCATCGTGTTGACAGAGGGCAGAATCCACGAACAGGGAACCCATCAGGAACTGCTGGATCAGGAAGGTATGTATGCCAGCTTGCACGCCACCCAAGTGGCTGGAGTAGTATAGCTTTTAAATCAAAGAAACCGCAGGCAGCGGTTTCTTTTTCTCTAATTGCCAGTTATTTTATTGCCCTTTTTGAGTTGCTCGGGAGGAATAGTAGAGTAATTCGTAGAATAATAGGCAGCATCAAGAACATAAAACAAGGGAGGAAAAAGCAGAGTGAAGAGAAGATTCAGTCTAGTGTTGGTTTTGGTTCTGATTTTTGGTCTTATTGGTGTAGCTGAAGCAGCGGCACTGCCCTTCAAGATTGGGGTTGTAACCGGTACTGTTTCCCAGGGAGAAGAGGAATATCAAGCAGCGTTGAAAATGGTTGCCCGCTATCCCGGCTCTGTCGAGCACGTGACCTATCCTGACAACTTTATGCAGGAGCAGGAAACTGTAATTGGTCAAATCCTTCAATTTGCCATGGATCCAGAGATTAAGGCCATTGTAGTGTGCCAGTCCGTTCCCGGCACCACAGCAGCTTTCAATACGATCCGTGACATGCGTGATGATATCGTACTCATTATGGGGCTTCCCCACGAAGATCCCGACATGATTGCCGGCGTTGTGGATTT
>JAAYSR010000099.1 GCA_012518325.1 Bacillota bacterium | reverse complement strand
ATCTTTCTCGCTTCAGCTCTGGTGCGGGCCGTTGCTCTCTATCTCTTCTACCGCAATGTGACTGATACCGGCACTAGGCGGCTGCGCATGCGGGATCTGGTTCCCGGGCAAAAGGGAAGGACGTTGCCGGGGGCTTGACTCATCGAGTGAAAACACTAGGCAGAGGAGTGTGTTGGAAATAGTTGCCAAGGGAACTAACATGACTGATGTGAAAAGGCGCAATCGGGCTTCGATCCTGAGGCTGATCTACAGCACGGGCGGAATGTCCCGGAAAGACATAGCCCGACAGCTGAAATTGACGCCGGCCGCGATCACGGTACTGACCAATGAGATGATCAACGAGGGCCTCCTTGAAGAAACCGGAGAGGAACACAGCCCCGGCAGGGCAGGCCGCCGGGAAATCATCGTCGATATCTGCTGCCGGAAGTATCATGCCGTAGGCATCAACATCAACCTTGACCACACTGTGGTAACCTGCCTGGACCTGAAGGGCGGGACCCTGTTTGAGGATCGCTTTCGGACGGACAACTCAAGCACTCCGGAGCAGTTTGCCAGATATGTGTGGGAGGTTATAGAAGATAACCTCAGGGCGATCAAAAAGGACAACATTGTAGGCTTAGGTGTGGGGGTCCGGGGGATCGTTGACAGCCGGAGGGGCATCAGCCTGGAATCCTATGGGCTCTGGGACGAACAGGTCAACGTCAAGGAAATCTTTACAGAGCTTACCCGTTTGCCTGTGGGTGTTGACAATAATGTCCGCAATATTGCCCGGGGCCAGCTCTTTTTTGCCCAGGACAAGCCCAGGTCATTTCTGCTGGTGAAATACGGTCCTGGAATTGGCGGAGCGCTGATGGTGCAGGAAGGGCTGTTTACCGGACATAATTACCGCGCCATTGAGCTCGGCCACGTCGTAGTTGAAGAGCAGGGCGCACTTTGCAGATGCAATAAGCGGGGCTGCCTGGAGACAATATCTTCTTACTACGCCATTGAAGCCGCGGTAAGGGCAGTATACTCCCTAGAGCGCACACCAGTTTTGTATGAAGCAACCGGCGGCGAAACTGATAACATAGATTTGGAAGCCATTATGCAGGCCTATCGCGGGGGGGACGAACCGGTTGTCGAGATCGTCTCGAAAGCGATGCGCCTTTTTGCTCTAGTGCTTAAGAACGTGATTACGCTGCTGGATCCCGAGAAAGTATTTCTCTATGGAGTGGCCTTTGAACATGAAGACTTCCTTCAGCTGGTCTATGATTTCATGCAGGACTGTACCCGGGCTGCCGATGTAAAAAACCTGGTTGTCAAAAGTGAGCTTAACGGGCAGCTTTCTTCCAAGGGGCCTGCATCGCTGGCAATCCAAAACTTCTTCGACAGCGGCGGAGTTGTAGTTTATCCGAGTTCCCTTAGGTTCGGTGAGTAACGGAAAAATAGCAGCCAATTGATTAGTAAAGTTAATTAATCTATTTACAAAGGGATAATTATTGTGTATTATGTTAATGGGAAATTGCGACAGCAACGTGGCTCAATAAGGTTGTAAGGAAAACCGGTGAGTGCATGTTGCTTTTCGATGCAATCGGCAAAGGGATAAATGCTGCCGCCCAGACGGCAGGTGCAGGAGGTATAGCAATGCCACAAAGAATCAGGGTTGGAGTTGTCTGTCTGGCCAGAAAGACTTACGACTTCCAGGCCGCGGCGGAAAAGTACGGGCAAACCAGGGAAAGACTGAGGGCTTTGCCCAATGTGGAATGGGAGTTTATTGAGGAACTTGTGATCGAGCCTGAGGATGCCTATGCCGCGGCTGAGGTTTTGGCAGCGGGGCACTTAGACGGTCTTGTGATCATCACAGGGACATTTCAGCTCGGCCACTTGGCCCTGATCCTCAAAAAGCGCATAGACAAACCGGTGCTGCTCTGGGCCTTTCAGGAGCCCCCTTATGACGGCGGCAAGATTCGCTTTAACTCGGTTTGCGGCCTGAACCTCAATGCATCGAACCTCTACAAGGCAGGCTATGACGATGTTTCCACCTTAGTGGGGGATGAAATTGACCTGGACTGGGTGGACGCCCTGCGCATGAAGGCGGCATTGGAAAATGCCCGTATTGGCATTGTCGGCTACCGTGCCGACGGCTTTTTTAATCTGAGCATTGATGAACTGGACAACTTTTCCCGCACGGGAATCCTGGT
>JAAYSR010000098.1 GCA_012518325.1 Bacillota bacterium | reverse complement strand
CTCAGCCCACAACTCGCGCAGCTCTTGCCTGGCTTCCTTAGTCACACGAATCAGCTCCTTCCCTCTGATGACTTCATTATCTCATCAGCGGAGAGGAGCTAGAAGGTACGGCTGGGTTGACGCTTACTGTTATCCCACAAAATTCAAGATCATTGCCTGGGCGAAGAGTGCAACAATGACCACCGACACATCAATGACAACTCCTGCAATCATGGGTTTAACGCCAACCCCTGCAACTTCCTTGAAGCTTGTCTTCATGCCGATGGCTCCAAGGGCTGCGGCTAAGAGAAACTTCGCCAGGTAAGCGATGCTGTTCACCGCAGGTTCAGGGAGCGCCCCGGTGCTTCTAATTCCGACGACCGCTAGAAAACCTAGAATAAACCAGGGGAAGATTTTCGCTAAACTGACCTTGTTCCGCTCTTGCTTGCTGTCAGCCTGCATCTCTTTCCTGGTGTATATCCAGGAAAAGACAAGTACTATGGGCACAATGAAAAGCGTCCTTGTCAGTTTTACGATGGTGGCCAGAGCCCCAGCCGCATCGGAAAAAGCGTATCCTGCTGCAACCACAGATGAAGTATCGTTGACTGCGGTGCCTACCCAGAGGCCGTAGGAGGTATCGCTCAGGCCGATCAGTTTGCCGATCCAAGGAAAGGCAATGACGGTCAACAGGTCAAAAATGAAAGTGGCCGACAGGGCATAGGCGATTTCCCTGCTGCGAGCCTTAATAACTGGTCCCACTGTAGCCACGGCGGTGCCGCCGCAAATGGCAGTGCTCACCGACAGCAGGCTGGACAGCTTCCAGTTTATGTTAAACCCCTTGCGGCAGATGACGCCAACGCCAAAGGCTGTGGAGAGGGTAAAGATCATGAGCAGCAGGGCGTATTTGCCTGCTTGAAAGACCTGTGCAAAGCTTAGGGTGATACCGGTAAGTATGATGCCAAGACGCAGGATCCATTTGGATGTCCAGTTGATGCCCTGGTCAAAGCGCTGGTATCTGGCTAGAACTGGGTTCAGCATCATCCCCAGAAGCAGAGAGACTAGAGCTATCCCAAACAAATCAACAGGAAGCAAGTTGTTTATAACTGCCGCCGCAGCTGCTACGGTTAGGCAGAGCAGTATGCCGGGAAAAAGTTCTTCATATCTTGCCATAACATATTCCTCCTCCATTCTAGTTGATTCTATCATGCTCTTGATATAAGATGAAATTATGAATGCTTATGTATAAATAAGAATGATTTATGGATGGTGTCAGCCGTGATAGATTTCAGGCATCAGACTTTCCTGGCGTTAGCGTCAATTAAGCATTATACCAGGACTGCTGAGCATTTGGGCCTTACCCAGCCTGCTGTAACTCAGCACATCAAATATCTGGAGGAGAAATACAATTGTTCTCTGTTCCGCTATGAGAATAAGAAACTGAGCCTTACCCATGAGGGGGAACAGCTGAGGGAACTGCTGACCCGGATCGCAGCAGATGCGCAGCGTTTTGAACGGGAACTCGAATCCATGGAAAGCCGCACTGAGGACGTTTTCTTTGGAGCCACCCTTTCCATCGGTGAATACCTCATGCCCGGAATAATCATAGAGATACTGCGCAGAAATCCCAGGCTCAATGTCCATATGGAGGTGGGGAACAGCCAAGTCCTGCTGGAGAAGCTTCGGAAAGGCGATCTGGACTTTGCCTTGATAGAAGGCATCATTGACAAGTCCAGCTATCATTCCCTTTTGTTCTGTCGAGAAAGATTCATACCCGTTTGCGCCCCAAGTTCAGCGCTGGCAGGCAAGACTGTTGAGTTTGCCGACGTTCTGAGTTCCACTTTGGTTCTCAGGGAAAAGGGATCGGGGACGAGGGAGATCTTTGAAAACATCCTGAAGCAGTACAACTACTCACTAAACAGCTTCAAGAACATAATTGAGATTGGCAACATGGCGGCTATTAAGCAGTTGGTGGCCAGCAGCCTGGGAGTGACCTTTTTGTACGAGATCGCGGCCAAGAAGGAGTTAGAGCGCGGTGAGCTGCGCAGGATTGATATTGCCGGATTTGATATAACCCGGGAGTTCAACTTTGTCTTCCT
>JAAYSR010000097.1 GCA_012518325.1 Bacillota bacterium | reverse complement strand
TGACTTTCAGATCATAAAGGTTCGGATTGTCAATGTCCCAGAGCTTGATCCCTGTCAGATCTGTAAGGCAGATATCAAAGCTTTCTTCTGCGCCTGGAGAAACTATGACTGTTTTCTTTTGTCTTGCTATTTCTTTGCCTTCTCTGCTCAGGCTGACTTCAACCGTAATATTCTCTTCTGCGGCGCTGGTGTTCTTCAGGAACACCGTGGTCTCCACCTGCTTCTTCTCTTCCAGCACCTTTTGGGGCTTGGCAAAGACGTTCTTGATGTATAAAGGATCTAAAATGCTCAGGCTCACTTCACGGTAGATCCCGCCGTAACAGAGATAGTCGATCATATGTCCAAAGGGGGGAATGTCGTCCCGCTCCCTGGAGTCTACCTGGACGGTGAGGACATTTTCCTGGCCAAACAGCACATGGTCTGTCAGATCAAGGCTGAAAGGCGTGTAGCCACCCTTGTGGCTGCCCACCAGTCTGCCGTTTAGGTAAACTTCCGCATAGGCCATGACAGCTTCGAAGTTGACTAAAATGCGTTTGCCCTGAAAGCTTTGATCCAGCTCGAAGGTCTTTCGGTAGGCTGAGATAAACTGGTAGCTCTTTTCATCGAAGTAATTGTAAGGAAGTTCCAGGTTGGTATGGGGCACATGCACCTTTTCCCAGCTGCTGTCATCGAAGCCTGGGGAGACAAATTCAGCCTTCCACTCCTCTTTGTACCGCCAGTTGTGATTAAACTCAATTACCTGCCGCACTTCTATCCCCTTTCTAGTCGCTGATCACCTGTTCATAAAGCTCCTTGTACTTCAGGGCGCTTGCTCCCCAGCTGAAGTCAGCCCGCATCGCCCGCATAACCATCCGCTTCCACGCCCCTTCTTTATCCTCTTCATAAAGCTTTACAGCCCTTCTTACAGTATCAAGGAGCTCATGGGCGTTGTAGTTGGCAAAGCTGAAGCCCAGGCCCTCATCTGTCACCTGGTTGTAGGGCAGAACAGTATCCTTTAAGCCTCCCGTTTCCCGCACAATGGGCAGGGAACCGTAGCGCATGGCAATCATCTGTCCCAGGCCGCAGGGTTCAAAGAGGGAGGGCATCAAAAAGAGGTCCGAAGCTGCATAGATTTTGTGCGCCAGCGCATTTTCAAACTTAATATTGGCGCTCACCTTGTCCGGGAACCTCCCTGCAAAGTGCCTGAACAGCTCTTCAAACTGGGCTTCACCTGTTCCGAGCACTGCGATTTGGAGATCCATCTCCAAAATTTCATGCAGCACATGGGCCACAAGATCCAGGCCCTTCTGCTTGGCCAGGCGGGTGACCATGCCGATCAAGGGGATGTTTGGGTCCTGCCTGAGGCCAAGCTCTTCCTGGAGGGCTGTTTTGTTTTCTTCCTTCCGCTTCCAGGAGCGCCAGGTGTAGTTTCTTGTGAGATATGCATCGGTCTGGGGGTTCCACTCCTCGGTGTCGATGCCGTTTAAGATTCCGCTCAAAAAGGACTGCCTTCTGGCCAGCACCCCTTCCAGGTTCGCCCCGTAGAAGGGATGCTGAATCTCCTGGGCATAGGTGGGGCTCACTGTCGTCAGGGCATTGGCATAGTTCAGGCCGCCTTTCATAAAGCTCACCTGGTCGTGGAACTCCACCCCGTTGACGTTGAAATGCTCCCAGCCCAGCCCCAGCAGGTCCCCCAGGACGCTCTTGGGAAACACCCCCTGGTACTGGAGGTTGTGGACGGTAAAGACTGTTTTGATCCTGCTGTAAAACTCCTGGTTGCGGTACTGGGTCAAAAGCACCGGCACCATCCCCGCATGCCAGTCATGGCAGTGGATGATCTCCGGCTGAAAACCCATAAAGGGCAAAGCCTCCAAAACCGCCCGGTTAAAGAATGAGAAGCGCTCCCCGTCATCGAAAAAGCCGTAGGTGCCGGGCCTTTTAAAGTGAGCCTCGTTGTCAATAAAGTAGAAGGGCACACCGTCATGGACGAGCTTCAGCACACCGCAGTACTGGTTGCGCCAGCCCACCTGCACACTCATGCGATGCACGAGTTCCATCCTGCTAGCGTATTCATCGGCGGTATCCCCGTACTTCGGCAGCACAACTGCCACGTTTATCCCCAGGTTTTTCAGCTCCTTGGGCAAAGCCCCGATCACATCTGCCAGGCCGCCGGTTTTGGAGAAGGGGACGCCTTCCGCCGCCACAAATAAAACTTTCACTTCATCGCCTCCCTGCCCTTACACAACCGCCGCCTTGCTGATCACAACCGGGAAACTCGGATCCCCGGCCAAACTCTTGCCTGCAGTAATGGTTACGTCCTTGTCTAAGATCACATTCCTCAGCGTCACGCCGGGGCCCAGTTTCGCCTTCTGCATCACGATGGAATCCTTAATCACTACCCCTGCCCCCACTTCCACGCCCCTGAAGAGGATGCTGTTTTCCACCGTCCCTTCAATGGTGCAGCCGGTGGCAATCAGGGAGTTGGAAACCTTGGAGCCCGGCAGATAGCGCACCGGCGGTTCATGCTTGACCTTGGTGCTGATCTGACCGTGGGTGAAGAAGAGATCCTGCCACACTTCAGGCTTCAGCAGGTCCATGCTGCGCTGGTAATAGCTCTTTAGGGAGTTAATCGCCCCCACATAGCCCTTATGCTCATAGCCGTAGATTCTGAGCTCCGCCAGGCGGGGCATAATCGCATCTGTAAAGAGGTCCCGCTTCTGCCTGGCGCTGTAGTGGTCCACCAGGTTTAAAAGGAGGTCCTTGCGCAGCACATACATATTCAGGGACACCTTGCGGCTTGTGCAGTGCCTGGGGTTCAGGGCCATGTCCGTCACCCTGCCCCCTTCGTCCACCACTAAAGCTGTGTAGGGGGAGTCTTCCTGCAGATTGTGCATCTGACTGTAAATTACTGTAATATCCGCCTTTTTCTCCAGATGGAAGGCTAAGACCGCCTGGTAGTCAATGTTGGTCACCATGCCGCAGCCGGAAAAGAGGGCGTACTCCTGCCTGCTCTTCTCCAGGTAGCCGATGTTGTGGCGCAGATTGATCAGGTTGCTGCTGATCCCCTCGCCGCTGTCGGTGCGAAGGGGCGCCGGCAGAAGGAACATGCCGTCCCTCTGCCTGTTCAGATCCCACTCCTTGCCGTCTTTAATATGGTCCAGGAGGGGTCCGAAGCGGTCGTTCAAAAGAATGCCCACATTGCGGATGCCGGCATTCACCATATTGCTCAGCGTAAAGTCAATGATCCGGTAGCGGCCGCCGAAGGGCACAGCCCCTAAGGTGCGGTGGGCGGCGAGCTCTCCCAGGCTTTCCGCATGTTCTGACAAGTCAATAATGCCAAGTAAGTTTCTCATCCTTCTCCCCCCTTAGGAAATCCACTCTTCCGGAAACGCCGGCCACTCTGCCACGCTGAGGACTGTACCCTGCACAATCCGCATCGAATGGGGCACGCAGACATTATCCTCGATTACGGTGATCCCGTTCTCATTGACGATGTCAGCCTTCTCGCCCGGTCTGGGCGGAACGCCGATCTTGGCCCCCGCCTCCACAATCGTGTTTTCGCCGATGATGGCCTTGTGGACAGTGGCGCCCTCGCCGATTTTCACCCCCGGCATAATCACCGACTCCGTGACTTCAGCCCCCTTGGCGATCTGGGCTCCGGTGAAAATTACTGAGCGGTGCACTTTGCCCAATACCAGGCAGCCGTCGCCTAAAAGTGAACCCTGCACATCTGCCTCAGGGCCCACCAGCTGCGGCGGGAGGGTCTGGTTGAGGGAGAAGATCTTCCAGCCGGCCTCGTTGAGCTTGAGCTCGGGATCCTTGGCTAAAAGGTCCATATTGGCCTCCCAGAGGGAGTCCACGGTGCCGACGTCCTTCCAGTACTCCTTAAAGGCGTAGGCGTACATGGGCTCACCGGCCGCCAGCATATTCGGTATGATGTTTTTGCCAAAGTCATTGTTGGAATCCGGATCTGCCTCATCTGCCTCAAGATAGGCCCTGAGGACCTGCCAGTCGAAGACATAGACACCCATGGAAGCAAGGTTGCTCTTGGCGACTTTAGGCTTTTCCTGGAACTCGGTGATTCTGCCTGTGTCATCTGTCTTCATCACGCCGAAGCGGTGGGTTTCCTCCCAGGGCACCGGAATCACCGCAATGGTTGCCACCGCGCCCTTGCTCTTGTGGTAGCTGAGCATTTTGCTGTAATCCATCTTGTAGATGTGGTCGCCGGAGAGGATTAGTACATACTCCGGATCGTACTGCTCAATAAAGTCGATGTTCTGATAGACTGCATTGGCGGTGCCCTTGTACCACTCGCCGCCCTGTTCCCGCATATAAGGGGGCAGGACAGACACTCCGCCGCCGGCCCGGTCCAGATCCCAGGAACTGCCGATGCCGATGTAGGCGTTCAGGGTCATGGGCCGGTACTGGGTCAAAACCCCTACAGTGTCAATGCCCGAGTTTGAGCAGTTGCTTAAGGTAAAATCAATAATCCGGTATTTGCCGCCAAAGGGTACGGCGGGCTTGGCCAGCTTCTTGGTGAGAATGCCCAAGCGGCTGCCCTGGCCCCCGGCCAGCAGCATGGCCACAACTTCCTTTTTCTGCATTACTACCCCTCCCGTTTTTCTGTACTTGCGTCCCTGCGCAGGAAGACAGCGGCCAGCGGAGGCAGCTTCAGTTCGATGGAACATGGCTGGTCATGCCAGGGCAAATCTTCTGCCTGCACAGGATCTGCATTGGCCTGCCCCGAACCTCCCCAGGCAGGATCGTCGCTGTTGAACACTTCTATGTATGTGCCGGGTTCCGGCACTCCGATGCGGTAGGGTTCCCGGACCACCGGAGTAAAATTGACCACAACCACTAAAAAGTCCTGAGGATCCTTGGCCCTTCTCAAGAAAGACACCACGCTCTGCTGGCTGTCATTGGCGTCGATCCAGGCAAAGCCTTCCCAGCTCTGGTCCAGCTCCCAGAGGCAGGGGTTTTCCCGGTAAAAACGGTTCAGCGCCTTGTTATACTCCCAAAGCTGACGGTGCATGGGGTAGTCAAGCAAGTGCCAGTCCAGATCCTCATCATACTTCCACTCAATAAACTGGCCGAACTCATAGCCCATAAAGAGCAGTTTCTTGCCGGGATGCCCCATCATATAGCCCAGGAAGGCCCTGAGGTTGGCAAACTTCTGCCAGTAGTCCCCCGGCATCTTATCCAAGAGGGAGCGCTTGCCGTGGACCACTTCATCATGGGAGAGGGGCAGCACAAAGTTTTCGCTGAAGGCGTACATAAAGGAGAAAGTCACTAGATTATGGTGGTACTTGCGGTGAATCGGATCTTCCTTCATATAGCGGAGCATGTCGTTCATCCAGCCCATATTCCACTTGTAGTTAAAACCCAGGCCCCCCAGGTATGTCGGCATCGTCACCAGGGGCCAGGCGGTGCTCTCCTCGGCCATCATCAGTGCCTTGGGAAAGCGGGCGAAGACTTCTTCGTTGAGCTTGCGCAGAAAGGCAATGCCCTCCAGGTTTTCCCGGCCGCCCCTGGAGTTGGGGTTCCATTCCCCCGGCTTCCGTCCGTAGTCCAGATAGAGCATGGACGCCACCGCATCCACCCTTAAACCGTCGATATGGAAAACATCGAGCCAGAAGAGGGCGTTGGAGATTAGAAAGCTTTGCACCTCGGTCTTGCCCAGATCAAAATTGCTGGTGCCCCAGCCCTTGTTTTCAGCCCTTCTCGCTTCTTCGTACTCATAGCAGGGGGTGCCGTCAAAGAGACGCAGGCCGGGATCGTCCTTGACAAAATGGCCGGGTACCCAGTCTAAGATCACGCCGATCCCCCGCTGATGGCAGCGGTCGATAAAGGCCATAAAGTCCTTGGGATGCCCGTAGCGGCTGGTGGCTGCATAGTAGCCCATCACCTGGTAGCCCCAGGAACCGTCAAAGGGATGCTCCATAATCGGCAGAAGCTCGATATGGGTGTATCCCATATCTACCACATAATCAATCAATTCCTCTGTTAATTCCTGGTAGGTGTAATAATTCTCATAGCCGCGGCAGCGCCAGGAGCCAAGGTGCACTTCATAAATCAGCATGGGCTCGGAGAAATGGTCGCCCTTCGCCTTTTTTGCCTGCCACTTTTGGTCCTTCCACTCATAGCCCTGGAGATTGCAGAGGCGCGAGGCGGTACTGGGCTTTTTCTCCGCCCAGAAGGCGTAGGGGTCTGCTTTAAGAAGCAGGGTGCCCTGTGGGGTTAGAATCTCGTATTTGTAAATGTCCCCTTCCTTCAGGCCCGGCACGAAGGCACTCCAAAGACCGGATTCGGGCATTTTTTCCAAGGGGTTTTTCCGGCCGTCCCATTGGTTAAAGTCCCCCACCACAGAAACCCTTGTAGCCTTGGGGGCCCAGACGGTAAAGCGGGCGCCGGCTTGTCCCCCTTCTTCCCGCAAATGCCCGCCCATAAACGTATACGCGGCATAATGGGTCCCCTGGTGGAACAGATAGCGATCGAACTCGTTTAACGCAGACGCCTGCCACTTTTCCACAGCCTCTACCCCCCTCCTCCAAGAATCAGCGGGCTGATTGCCTCAACCCAAACCTTAGGCCCGCAGACAGTGCCAAGGGAACCGACACCGTCGCCGTCGGCCAGGACCTCCCATTCGCCTTCCGGAATCGCAACTTCCACCGGCTGTTTATTGCTGTTAAAGATGACAATAATCGTCTCAAAGCTGTCGCCTCCGGCATGGGGGCCCAGGATATAACCGACAATATTTCCCAGCGGGAAATTTAAGAACCTTAATTTGCTTCTGACTTCTCCGGCGCTGCGCAGGCGAAAAGCGGGCCTTTCCCTGCGCAGCCTGATTAAGTCCCTGGTATAGGTGAAAAGTTCGAGAAACTCTTCCTTGCGTCTGCCTTCCAGCATGTTCACATGGTCCGGCGACTGGTAGCTGTTGGGATCGCCCCCCTTGGTCCGGGCGAAGTCCTGGCCGGCATGGAGAAACGGGATCCCCTGGCTCGTCAGGATCACTGCATGGGCGAGCTTCATCATCTTCAGCCTGTCGGCATCACTTGCCCAAGGTGTGCTGCAGAGGAGCTTATCCCATAAAGTCAGGTTGTCATGGGCCTCGGCATAAACCACGCTTTGGCTGGGGGCCGCGGCCCAGGGTCCCCTGGAATAAAGAATCTGAGTGTAATCAATTTGGGGATGCTGTACCGCCCCAACAATGCCGAACTTGACAGTTTCCTCAAAGCCTTGTCCCTGGATGAATCCCCCTTCCTCCGTATGGAAGACATGGCCCTTGAGTCCATCCCGCAGGTCATTGCAGAAAGATGCAATGCCAGGGAGCTGGATTGTGTTTTCCTTCAGCGCCCGCTGCCCTTCCGGCAGTGTGCTTGGGCCAGCGGCCCAGCCTTCACCGTAAATCAGGATCTGGGGATCAACCGCATCCAGGGCACGGCGCACCGCCTGCATCGTTTCGAGATGATGGAGCCCCATCAAGTCAAAGCGGAAACCGGCAATTTTGTACTCCTTCGCCCAATACGTCACTGAATCCACGATGAACTTCCGCACCATGGACCTTTCGTCCGCCAGTTCGTTGCCGCAGCCCGAACCGTTGGAAAAGCCCCCGTCGGGGCGGTGCCGGTAGTAATAGCCGGGGACGAGCTTGTGGAAAGCTGAAGCCAGGGAATGGAAGGTGTGGTTGTAGACCACATCCATAATCACCCCGATCCCGGCCCCGCTGAGACCCTGGACCATCTCCTTCAGCTCACGGATGCGCACCCGGCCGTCCCGGGGATCCGTCGCATAAGAACCTTCCGGCACATTAAAATTCAAAGGATCATAACCCCAGTTATAACCGCTGTCGGGGTTCTCTTCATCCACCGTGGCAAAGTCGAAGATGGGCAAAAGATGCAAGTGTGTTACGCCGAGCTCTTTAAAGTGATCCAGCCCGGTGGAAAGACCCTTGGGCGTTGCTGTTCCCTCTTCAGTCAGGCCGAGAAACTTGCCCTTGGCCGAAATTCCCGCATCCTCTGAGATAGTGAGATCCCGAATATGCACTTCATAAATCACCGCATCCACCGGGTTTTCCAAAGGCTGCAGCCTGACCATGTCCCAGCCTGGCGGATTGGTTCTTGCCAAATCTGCAATCTGCCCCCTCAGGCCGTTGACCCCTGCCGCCCTGGCATAGGGGTCCACCACTTCCGCCGTTTCTTCCCCATGGGTGACCAGGTAGTTGTAATAAAAACCGTCGAGGTCTCCCCGGAGCCGGCATTGCCAAACCCCTTTTTCCCCGAGGCGCATCGGGACCTTTTCCCCCTCCTCATCATCCTCTGAACGGAAGACAACGAGGTGCACCGCATCGGCCGTAGGGGCCCACACTTTAAAAACGGTCCCATCTTTTTGGTAAACTGCCCCCAGGTCATCGCCGGAGTAGTGGAACTCCCGGTAAAAGTC
>JAAYSR010000096.1 GCA_012518325.1 Bacillota bacterium | reverse complement strand
TTCCTCTAAGACCAGTGTAGCATAGATTTTGTCAATATACTGATCTTTCATGTAAAAGACGATGGCCCCTGATTCCTTCTCGTTTTTTGCTGCATTGGCATGGACGCTCATCCCTAGATGGGCCTGATTCATGAGTTTGAAACGGCCGAGCAGATCCCGCCGGTGGCGGGTACCTTCACTGACCAAGTGACTTACGTCACGGTCGCTGTCTCTGGTCAGCCCCACCTTAAGCCCGTGGGAACGCAGGATTTCAGCCATCTTCAGCACAATGTCCAGGACATAATCTTTCTCGTAAATGTCACCTGCCCCAATGGCGCCTGAATCAATTCCCCCATGCCCTGGATCAAGCATTATATCATAAACAGCTTCATGGTCAATCAGGCCGAGGGTGTGCAGGCCAAGAGGATATGAGTGATAAATGGACAATAACACAATCAGGCCGGCAACGAGAAGCAGATACAAGAGCTGGCGCTTATGTATCACTATGAAGCTGCAGCGCGGCATGGTTCGCCCCCCTTTCCTCCCATGTATATTCAGGAAAGGGTTGGACTAAAACAATGGAGGTGGCAGTATGACCACGATCAAAGTTGAGAGTTTTTCATTGGACCATACCAAGGTTCACGCACCCTATGTGCGGCAGGCAGGGGTTATTGACACTCCTAAGGGCGACGTTATTACAAAATATGACCTTCGCTTTACCCAGCCGAACAAAAACATCATGCCCACAGGTGCCGTCCACGCCTTGGAACACTTTTTAGCAGGCTTTCTCCGGGAAGAACTCAGTGACGTCATTGACCTTTCCCCCATGGGCTGCCGCACAGGCTTTTACTTGATTCGCCTTGGCGAGGCAAGTGAAACCGAGATAGCCCAGGCCCTGATCCGCTCTCTGGACAAAATCTTGGCAGCCGACTCGGTTCCTGCCCGGAGCGCAGTCCAATGCGGCAATTACCGAGACCTCTCACTCTTTGGCGCCCAGGAATATGCCAAGGAGGTCCAGGCAGGCTTAAAGGAAAAATACGCCTAAAAAAGCGCCCACGGTTCTTTAGAACCGTGGGCCTTCGTTCTGTCGCTAGTTCCCTTTCACCTTTGACCAGGTGTCCCGCAGGGCTGCAGTCCGATTGAAGACCAGTCTGTCTGGGGTTGAATCTGGATCGACACAGAAATATCCTTGCCGCTCAAACTGAAACTTGTCACCTGGCTTGGCATCTTTCAGGTTCAGCTCAACCCTGGATTCTGTCAGCACCTCTAAGGAGTCTGGGTTCAGAATGTCTTCCAACTCTCCGATACTTGGATCTTCTACCTTAAAGAGATGGTCGTACAGCCGCACTTCCACTGGCAGGGAATGTTCAGCAGCAACCCAGTGCAAAGTGGCCTTGACCTTGCGTCCGTCAGGTGCAGAACCGCCCTTGGTCTCTGGATCATAGGTTGCCCGCAGCTCTACGATATTGCCCTCATCATCTCTAATCACGTCAGTGCAGGTGATGAAGTAGGCGAAACGCAGGCGCACCTCTCGGCCTGGAGCCAGACGGAAGAACTTTTTCGGCGGGTCAATCATAAAGTCTTCCTGTTCAATGTAGATTTCACGGGCAAACGGGATTTGGCGCGTACCGGCCTCGGGATCCTGAGGATTGTTCAAAGCCTCAAGATACTCTACCTGACCTTCCGGGTAGTTTTCGATAACTACCTTTAAAGGACGCAGCACTCCCATGGCCCGAGGAGCGGTCTTGTTCAAGTCCTCTCGCAAACAGTGCTCTAAGAACGCATAATCCACTGTGCTGTTGGCCTTGGCTACACCGATGCGCTCTGCAAAATCTCGAATCGCAGCAGGAGTATAGCCGCGCCGGCGCAGTCCGGAGAGGGTTGGCATGCGGGGATCATCCCAGCCGTTGACAATTCCCTGTTCTACCAGCTGCAAAAGCTTGCGCTTGCTCATCATGGTGTAGGTCAGATTCAGCCGGGCAAACTCGATCTGCCTAGGATGAGGCTCGGGATAAACCTGCTCCAGAATCCACTCATACAGCGCCCTGTTGTTCTCAAACTCCAAGGTACAGATGGAGTGAGTGATGTTCTCAATGGCATCGGAGAGGCAATGAGTAAAGTCGTACATAGGATAGATGCACCACTTGTCCCCTGTGCGGTGGTGGGAAACCTTGCGGATGCGATATAAAGTGGGATCGCGCATCACAATGTTGGGCGAAGCCATATCGATCTTTGCCCTCAGTACGCGGCTGCCTTCCTCAAACTCCCCTGCCCTCATTCTTTCAAACAAATCCAGGTTCTCTGCTACAGAACGGTTCCGGTAAGGGCTTTCCTTGCCAGGTTCAGTCAACGTCCCACGGTACTTGCGGATCTCTTCGGGACTCAAATCGCACACATAGGCCTTGCCCTGCTTAATCAGCTCTACCGCGAGGTTGTACAGCTGCTCAAAGTAGTCTGAAGCGTAATACAGATGCTCGCCCCAGTCAAAGCCGAGCCAGCGTACATCCTCCATAATGCTCTCGATATACTCGGTCTCTTCCTTCTCAGGGTTTGTGTCGTCGAAGCGCAGGTGGCAAGTGCCGTTATAATCCCGGGCCAGGCCAAAATTCAAGCATATAGATTTGGCATGCCCTATATGCAAATACCCATTAGGTTCAGGCGGGAAGCGTGTTACAATAGCCTTGTGCTTGCCGCTGGCTAAGTCCTCATCGATGATATCACGTATAAAGTTTGATGGGACGTTTGTCTTCGTATCCATCGTATCCTCTCCTATTGTTTCCTTCTAATCCACTTTAGCACAACCACAGCCGCTGTCAACCGTCCTGTGCCAAAAGGCGCTCCAACGTCGGTTCAATGCCCCAAAACTCCTTGAACCGCATGTACTCTCGGCGAGAATCATCTTCCCTGGCACTTTCCGTGCGAAATGCACGAATCAGCAGATTCTTGGGCGTGTGTTCCAAATCAATGAATTCCATTACCTGCACCGAGTATCCTTCCAGTTCGAGCAGCTTCGCCCGGGCAGAGTCAGTAATCAACGCAGCTGTCCGCTCTTTAAGAATTCCGTGCTGGAAGAGCACAGGGTCTGCCTCCCCGTTCAGCTGCCTAAAGACCTCATGCTGGCAGCAGGGGACGGCCAGTATCACCTGGGCACCCCACTTCACCGCCTGTGCCAGCGCGTAGTCGGTTGCCGTATCGCAGGCGTGCAGTGAAACCACAAGATCAATTTGGCCCCGGGCACTAAAGTCCTTGATGTCCTGATGGAGAAACTGCAGGTGTTGGTAGTTGAGCCTAGCCGCAGTCTCGTTGCAAAAGGCCACCACATCTTCCTTGAGGTCCAGGCCAAAAATGCGGACACCCCTCTGCAGGTGCTCTGCTAGGTAGTGATAAAGTGCAAAAGTAAGATAAGCTTTGCCGCTGCCGAAATCTACGATCTGCAAGGGCAGTTCCTTGTTTTTCTCTAAGTAGGGCATGCAGTCCTCAACAATTTCCAAGTACCTGTTCAGCTGACGGAACTTGTGGTAGTGCTTGGCCAGCACTTTGCCAGACGAGTTCATCACTCCCAGTTCCACCAGGAAGGGATAGGGGGTTCCTTCCTGCAGGATGTAGTTCTTGGAACGGTTATGCTGCAGGTCCAAATCCTGTTCGGTACGGGAGGGCTTGCGCCGCAGAACCCGCAGCATTCCCTTTTTGTTCACCAAAACCTGCCAGTCAGCCGCCGAGGTAAAGAAATGCCCCTGCCTGAACACTCCTTGCATGAGCTCCGCCAGCAGTCTCTCCGCCTCCTGCAGCCCCAGGTTCTCGTGGATCACCTTTTGCTCATAATGATAGGCCGCCTGATAGACCAAGCGCCCCTTTAACTCAAGGGGGCGCACCGTAACCTTGTGATAGGGATTGTCCTTTGTCCGGGGCTTGCTTAAAGTACAGGCCAGCAGGCGCCCCTCCGCGACCTCTGCCAATAGAAGGTCAAGTCCTTCCCTATTCTTCATACAACTGCACCTCCGCTGCCCATGGCGGCTTTTTCAATGAGGGGTTCCAGGTAATCATGCTGATCGTTAATCCAAAAGAGGATTGCCAGGTTTAAGTCGGCCAGCTTGGTGTTGCCTTCATCGAGGTAGTAGGCAGTAAAGAGAAGCTGGATCAGGTAAATCAGATACAAAAATACATACGCTTCGGTCTTCTCCAGCGCCTGTACCGTCACATATCCTTTGATCAGCTCCCTGACAAAGGAAGGCCACTCTTCCCGCTGCCTGGGATCATTAAAGCAGCTGCTCAGCACAGCGGTAGAAAGGTAGCACAGATCAAACAGGCGAACCCCAATCCGCACGCGGTCAAAATCCAGGATTCCCGACAGTTCTCCATCGGTAAAGAGGAGATTGCCGGGATGAAAGTCCCGGTGAATCAGCTGCCGCGGCAAAGCTTCGTAAGGATTCACCAAATGTGCGCTGATGGCATGTCTTAAGTCCTCCAGGCGATTGGAGAATTTTACTGTAGAATAGCTCTGCACAGTCGGCCAGGCATAGCTTGAAACTTTCTGGAACAGGTTGAAATCGGGAAACTCGCAGCTGGCTTCATAGGCAGCCAGAGCCTGATGCAGCCGGGCCAAGGCAGAGCCCGCCTGACGGGCCAGGGTTTGTTCAAACAGATCAAGGTCATCGCCGGGCGTCCCAGCCAAATACGGGTACAGCACATAAAAGAAACCATGGTATTCTGCCCAGGGAACATCCGCGCTGGTGCAAACCAGCTGTGAAATGGGCTGTCCGTGCTTGTGCAGCCACTGCAGCAAATTGTACTCTTCCCAGACACGGGTCCGATTTGACCTGCGCTTGAGAATATAGGTCTGAGCACCGAGTTCCAGCTGCCATACCCCCTCTTTCAAAGGCTGCGCTTCAGCCGAGGCAAACTCGGGACCCCACTGTTCAAGAACGTTTTTCACCCCTACTCCCCCTGTTCGTTGAGATGTCGCGGCGACTCGCCTGTCCTGTGCTTAAGCAGCCACTCGCGGTTTTTTACGATAGATGTAGCAATCTCATCCACAGCGTTCATGATCCACATATAGGTCTGGGTATTGGGCTCATAGTTCGCTTCACCGAAAGAATGCACCCTGCCCTGTTTCTGCAGTTCATTAATTTGGGCAAACTCTTCTTTCGAACCCTTGGAATAAACGCCGAAGGTCCTGCCCCCGTTTTGGTTTACCAGGGAAAAGACGGGGATATCGCTGGGACCGTCTGCGATATAAATCATGTTTTCAAAGGGGATCCGCCGATCCTCCCGTGGAATATTGGTGTTGACATCAATTTCCTTAATTTTGTTGACGCCTTTGTTGATCTCAAACAGGGCTCTGGTCTTAGTCGTATTGTCGATGATGTAACTGATATCCTGAATTGTAACCTCACTTTCATTCTGTTCAGGAATGCCGTGGGTCAGATAGCCAGGGGGCAGCCTGTGCTCTACAAACTCGCAGGCCCAGATGCCGTCTGTGTACTGTGCTATCTTGCTCCCTAGAATCATCTGGCGCAGCCCAGTGCTGACAATATAATGCTCGACTTTGATATCGTATTTGCTGTAAAGGGGATTGTTGGCCACATGCTCTTTGACAGCAGGGAAAAACTCGGGCAGTCCAGGATAGAACTCCAGTTCACCACCTAGTTCCCGCAGCAGCCTGTTGTTCAGTCCCTTAAAGATTCCAGCCCGGACGTAGGTTAAAATATGGTTCAGGTAGATGCTGTCGGCAGCCACCATTTCCTGGCCTTTTCTCGTCAGGTGATCGGGTAAAGCGTTGACTTCACGCCAAAATGTGCGTCCGTCTACATTATAATGCTTAAACAAGGGCTCCTGCATGTAACCGGGAATCAAGGTTTTGTCAAAGTCCCAGATAATCGCAATGTTAGTCTGGGAAAAGATGGTGGATACCATTTAATCAACCTCCTTGGCAAAATCGACGCAAAGTCTCTTTCCCCATGTAATCCCCTTCAGCCCAACAACTGCATTGTAGGCCAGCACTTTGACCCCCTGTTCATAAGCAGTCCGCAGGGCATCAGCAAAAGCAGGATCGATATGGGCAGCCGGTCTAAACTTTTCTCCATCCGATCTCTGGACGACAAACAGTACCGCAGTGTCGAATTCTCCCCCGTTCTTCAGCTCGGCAAGCTCCTGGACATGCCTTTTGCCCCGCTCGGTGACGGCATCTGGGAACATCGCAATCCCGCCTTCCACCAAGGTGCAGCTCTTCACCTCCAAGAGCAGCTTCTGGGAGCGGTTGGCAAGATAAAAGTCAAAGCGGGACTTGCCCACCGCGTACTCCGCTTTAACAAACTGAAAACCTGCCAGTTCGGGTATGGCCTGTGCCCCCAGGGCCCGTGCTGCCAGGCGATTGGCCATGGCCGCCTGCAGCGAGACCAGCGTTGCTCCGTCTGGAGCCAGTACAAGTGCTGCCGACCACTTCGTCCTGCGGCCCTGTTTGGCTGCATAGTTCAGGTAGATCGTCGCACCGGGCAGCAAAAGCTCTTTTAAGCGTCCGGGGTCTGCAAGATGAGCCTCTGCCTCCTCGCCGCTCCCATCGATGCGGCAGCGGACGATAAAGCGATTGGGGCGTTCAAGAAAGGTCGCTTTAACTAGGTCGCCGAATCTGAGGGCAATGGACTTCTGCATGCAAACACCCCCTCCCTGCATACAATTCCCCACAAACAGCAACTTTCCTTCGAGTTATAGGAAAAGGGCAACATATGGCGAAACTAAAGTTGAATCCGTAAAGGAGGACTTGCCATGCAGATTGCGGTTCCGCCCTTAATCGCCAGGGCATGTGAGATACTGTCAGATGCCGGGTTTCAGGCCTATGTAGTAGGGGGAGCGATACGTGACAGCCTGCTGGGATTGGAGCCAACGGATTGGGATATAGCGACAGACGCCCGGCCTGAGCAGGTCGAAGCCGTTTTTGAGCGCGCCATACCAACCGGCAAGGAGTTCGGCACCATAACCGTTATTCTGGAGGGAAACCCGGTAGAGATCACCACCATGCGCAGGGACGGCCCCTACAGCGATGGGCGGCGCCCAGATTACATTATACTTACGGACCGGCTTAAAGAGGATCTCAGCAGGCGGGACTTCACCGTCAACGCCCTGGCCTATGATCCGCAGACAAAGCGGATCATCGATCCTTTCCAAGGGCGCTGGCACCTCAGAAGAAGAATATTGGCAACTGTCGGCGATCCTGAGGACCGTTTCAGAGAAGACCCCCTCCGCATGCTTAGGCTGGTTCGCTTCCAGTCTACTCTGGGTTTTAAGATAGATAAGAAAACCAGGCTGTCCCTGCCAGGGTTAGCCCGGTTGATTGCGAAAGTCAGCCCGGAAAGAATTCTAAGTGAGCTCAACAGGACGCTGCTTGGAAGAGAACTCTTCCAGGGCCTGCAAACCCTCTTTACCGGCGGTTTGATGGAGCACATTCTGCCAGAGCTGTCGGCAGGCCATACTGTGTCGCCAGGTCCGAGCCATCCCTACGACCTGCTGGGACACGCCATGGCCGCCGCCCATTATGCCCCTCCCGTCCTGGAGCTGCGCTGGGCGGCACTTCTCCACGATGTAGGCAAACTGGAGACCCTAAAGCGCGATCATGCCCGCATCAGCGCCCAATGGGCGGAAGACATTCTCAGACGCCTCCATGGGAGTAACAGCCTTATTCACAAGGTGTCAACCCTCATCGCGCACCACATGTTTTCCGTCCATCCCCACTCCTCAGACAGGGAAATAAGGCGCTTCCTGGCCGCAGTAGGCACTCAGACCGCCTTTGAACTTGTTAAGCTGCGCCAGGCAGATATGGCCGGCATGAATGCTGATCCCCGCATGATTATTGACTTTGGTCAGTCCCTGGAAGCAAGGTTTAAAGAACTCCTTACCCAAAAACAGGCCTTGGGGATCAGGGATCTGGCAGTAGACGGGCATGATCTGATGCACGCCCTCGATCTAAATCCCGGGCCCCTGGTAGGTGAAATCCTCCGCCGCCTGCTGGAGCAGGTGTTGGAGGATCCGTCCCTTAATCAGCGGGAGCAGCTTCTGGAACTGGCACGCAGTTATCAAGCGTCATTACTACAAAATGGGAAGTAAACTTGGCATTCCAAGGGATGCGCCCTGTTTCCCTAAAGCCTAGCCGGGAATAGACTTTCAGCGCCCTGGGATTATTTGATGCCACCGTAAGCCTAAAACCCTTTTCCCATTGCAGCTCCCGTGCAAAGCACAGGCCGGAGCGGACAAACACCTGTCCATGGCCCCTGCCGCACCAGGCGGGATGCATGCCCAGCCCTACATCCAAGTAGTTTTGATCCTGATAGAAAGGGTGATTCTTTCTGGTCCTGAGCCGTGCTGCCTCTCCATAGCAGAAAAAACCCATTAGCTGACGATCCGCATATACCGCATAATATGGTCCCTCAACCAGTCTATGGAGAGCAACAGCGGAACCGTGAAGGTTATAGACGTGATAAGGGGCTGGATAGTTCCATTCTACAATTTGCAGCGCCGCCGCAAAGTCCGCTTTTTTAATGTGAAACACTATGCCTTAACCCCCAGTGCGGGGCTGATAGCCGTGTGTTTCCAGCCAAAACAGTGAGTTCTCCAAATTTTCGGGACCCACTTCTAAAGCCCAGATCGCGTCGGGTGACCGCTGTTCCAGGCTGTAACAGATCTCATCCAGCCCCATCCGTCCTTCTCCTAAAGACAAATGTGCATCCCAATCCCCGCGGTTGTCATGGAAATGAACATAGCCCACCAGCTCGCCCAAATCCTCTATCCACTCCAGCACAGGCCGCTTGCCGTGGCAAAAGGCATGCCCCACATCCAGGCAGGCCTTCAGGTTAGGATGGCCTACTGACCTAATAACGTCCCCCATCAGCTTGGCGTCGGTCTCCAGCAAGTTTTCCAGGTAAAAAGTGATTTTCGGGTCCTTGGCAGCCAAAAAATCCTCCCAGAACTGGACGCTGCGCCGCAGCCATCCCCCATGCGTATTGGTATTGGGAACATATCCGTGATGGAAGATAACATGCTCCGCCTCCAAAGTGCGGGCCCAGGAATAGGCAAATTCAAAACGCTCCCTGGTCACCTCCCGAATTAACGCATCGCAGCTGCCTGGGCTGAGGTCGCCGAAGGGTCCGTGCAGCGCACGGGGATGAACAGAGTGATAAAGCGCCTGATGCAGCTTGGCCCCGCCTGGATTCAGCTGGGGATAGTCAGGATTGGAAAAAGATTGGATTTCCACACCCAGCCCGGCCTTGCGGCACATGGGCGCAACCGCCTCAGGCTGAGAAGCATCGCATAACATGATCAGGCGCATCTTCATTCCCCCCGCTAGCCAAGGACTGTAACACTGCGGGCCCGGCCGTTTTTCTCAGCTGATGTTTCTCCCTTGGGATCAGGTGCCTTGATTTCCACAAACTCCACCTTCGTACCGGACTTCA
The DNA here is from genome assembly GCA_012518325.1 of Bacillota bacterium. Lineage (GTDB taxonomy): Bacteria > Bacillota > Limnochordia > Darwinibacteriales > Darwinibacteriaceae > UBA5420. Next base: position 3,217 of record JAAYSR010000096.1, on the reverse strand, counting down.
GGTGCATGTTTCTCTGCTCCGCAGGCAGATTGGCCTTAGTAAAGAAGTAGTCTCCCTTTTCAGCCCGGATAAAGCCATAGTTGCTCATGAAGCGCTTGATAACACCTGTGAGCTTAACCGGAGTCTCCTGCTCTGGTATTAGCCTCATCCAGTAAACTGGAGGAGTTTTGCCGTTACTGCGCACCTCAAACAAATCTGGATAGGAACGCAGAATGTCCAGCAAATTTGTATAGTTATAGCTCCGGGGGTCGAAATCCGAGTGCTCTCGGCGGATAGCCTGGCCGAGATGGGCCAGGAGCAGCCATCCGTCACTGTCTTCCTCGCTGGCCTCATAAGCTTTGCGTACAATGTCCTCCACCGGAACCTTGCCCAGGGATGACGTCTGCTCCTCCTCCTGTGCATTAGAGCTTGCAGAAGAGCTCCCGGAAAAACCTAGGTTTTCTAAATAGATAAAACGATTGCAGGAGCGAACCAGAATGCTTTTTGTGCCTTGGCGACCGATGCCGGTCACATACATCCCATGTTCCCTAAGGCGCAGGGCCAGGCTGTAAAAATCACTGTCACTTGATACAATGCAAAAAGCATTGACGGGGTTGCGATTAGTGGACACAATTTCAATTGCATCCATGATTAATGCGCCGTCACTGGCGTTTTCTCCATAGCGAAACTGCTGTATGGGCCGTACGGGATAGGACTGCAAAAGCTCTTTCCAACCTGACATATGCGGCTGAGTCCAATCTCCGTACACCCTTGTTAAGATTATCTCACCTGAACGATTTATCTCGGCCAGAATAGGCCCTAAAAATCGCGGCGAGATGTTTTCACCATCTACCAAGACGGCAAAATGGTGTTCTGCCATAAAAATCCTCCTCATTATTCTGTCAATTAGCTGTCCCTTGCCGATCCGGCACGCTGCACCAGCAGCAGGAAGCTTTCCTCGAACTTTCGATCATCCTGCCTAGTGCGTGCGGAAGGACCCTTCGTGCGGCCGCCTGCTCTGCGGTATTTGGCTTTGAGAGACCTCTCTTCCAGGAGAAAGTCAATATTTCTCTCTGTAAAGATCCGTCCTGAAGGTGAGATCGCCCAGGCCCCCTTCCCTAATACCAGGGCGGCCAAACCCCAGTCCTGAGTCACAACTATGTCACCCCTGCCGGTATTGTTAATCACAGCCAAATCAGCCGCATCCTGCCCCTTGCCCACCGTGATGTGATCTGGATTATCGATTTGATGATCAACAGAGGCAACAGTCAGCAGCCTGTAATTAAGAGTTTTCCTGTGCCTTTGCAGCACTTGCAGACAGGCCCGGGGACAGGCGTCAGCATCTACAACAACCTTCAACTCGCTTCACCTCAATGAAGTGCAGAGCAGCATCAACACTCTGCTCTGCACCTGCTCTAGCCAGCGATCGGGCCCGCTTTGCGCACTTCAGGCGCCAAATCGGCGTATTTTTTCGTAAAATTGTCCATAAAAGCCTGGGCCAGTTCCCTAGCTTTCGCATCATAGGCCTCTGGATCAGCCCAGGTTGTTCTGGGATCCAAGATCTCCGCCGGGACTCCCGGGCAGCTTACAGGCACCTTAAACTTGAATATGGGGTCAATCCTGGTTTCCACATCGTCCAGCTCCCCAGAGAGGGCCATCGTTACCATTTGCCTGGTGTACTTCAAAGAGATCCTTTCGCCGACGCCGTAAGGTCCTCCTGACCAGCCAGTATTAATTAAATACACCTTGGATCCGTATTCGTTGACTCGATCTTTGAGCATCTGGGCATAGGCCAGGGGGCTCAGGGGCAGGAAGGGCTCGCCAAAGCAGGCGGAGAAAGTTGCCTCAGGCTGCTGGATTCCCCGCTCAGTGCCTGCCAGTTTGCTGGTGTAGCCAGAAATAAAGTGATACATAATCTGCTCCTCTTCCAGGATGCTGATGGGCGGCAGCACGCCAAAGGCATCTGCAGTCAGAAACACCACTGCCTTAGGATGACCGGCCAGACTGGGGGTAACCCGCCCGGGAATATAGTCGAGGGGATAGGCGCACCTTGTGTTTTCGGTTAAGGAGCCATCGCTGTAGTCGGCAATGTGATCCAAAGGATCAAGGACTACATTCTCCAAAACGGAACCGAACCTAATCGCGTCCCATATTTGCGGCTCATGCTCCCGGGACAGATTGATGCATTTCGCATAGCAGCCGCCTTCAAGGTTGAAAATACCCTGTGATGACCAGCCGTGTTCGTCGTCGCCAACGAGCCGCCGGTTGGGGTCCGCCGAAAGAGTTGTCTTGCCCGTTCCGGAAAGGCCAAAAAACAGCGCTGTCCTGCCGTCCTGTCCCACGTTGGCGGAACAGTGCATAGGCAATACTCCTTGGGAAGGAAGCAGGTAATTCATGACCGAAAAGATTGACTTCTTGATCTCCCCAGCATAGGCGGTGCCGCCGATCAGCACAACTTTCTCCTTAAAGGAAACTACAACAAAGGCCTCTGAGTTGGTGCCGTCACGTTCAGGAACCGCTGTCAAGCCTGGGACCGCAATTACTGTAAACTGAGGCTGATGTGACTGAAGGGCATCGCGCGAAGGGCGTATAAACAGCTGGCGAGCAAACAGGTTCTGCCAGGCAAACTGGTTGATCACCCGCAATGGCATTTGATAGTCGGGATCTGCTCCCACATAACCGTCAAAGACAAACAGTTCGTCCAGCTGTTCCAGGTAATCAACTGTCATCCGGTATAGGCTGGAAAACTTCTCTTCACTGATGGGGACGTTGACAGATCCCCAGGCCACCGTATCCTTAGTAATTTCATCCTCTACAATGAACTTGTCCTTAGGTGACCTTCCGGTATACTTCCCCGTTGTAGTTGACAGGGCTCCGGTGGAAGAAAATCTCCCTTCTCTTCTCTGTACCGCCGCTTCTGCTAATTGGGCTGCAGCAAGATTAAAACGAGTGCTAGGCCGTTTAAGTACTGCCTCCAATCTCAACGATGCATTTTCTGCCATTAACCAATGTACCTCCTTTAGTTGTCCTAGTCTGTCTCGTAGACCACGAACCCTAGTGTCCCAGGACCTGTATGCACACCGATGACAGGACTGACATGGCTCATCAGCACTTCCCTGACATTGCCATGCTGTTTTATGCGCTCAATCAGCTCTTGGGCCTCCTCAAGGGCAGCGCCGTGGCAGACCGCCACGTTATGCATGGGCTTGGCCAAGTGCCCCTTAATTGTCTCGAAGAG
>JAAYSR010000095.1 GCA_012518325.1 Bacillota bacterium | reverse complement strand
CATCCCCTTGCCCACCACATGATTGGGCAGGCAGGCAAAGGGCTGCATACAGACAATATTGTTGACGCCGCTTTCGATCAGCTCTACCATCTCGCCAGTGAGGAACCAGCCTTCTCCGGTTTGGTGGCCCAAGGAAATCACTCTAGAAGCGTTTTTGGCCACTTCCCGGATCAGCTTGGGCGGGCTGAACCTCTTGCTCGCTGCCAAAGCCTTCCGGTAGGTGCTGCGGTAAAACTCCATGATTTCTATCACCGCGTTGCAGGCCATCTTTTCAATCCTGCTGCCCGCCAAGTACCTGTACTTGAAATCAAACCCCAGCAATGAGTAGAGGAAGAAATCGACAAGCTCAGGTACAACCGCTTCCGCCCCCTCCGCTTCCACCAAACTCACCACATCATTGTTTGCAGTGGGGTGGTACTTGACCAGAATTTCCCCAACCAGGCCGACCTTTGGCTTGGCGGCTCCCACTGTCTCTAGGGCATCAAACTCCGCCACAATTCCTAAGATGTTATCCCTAAACTTCCTGGGTGAATAGGAGGCCATGGATTGTTCGCAAATTCGGGCCCATTTCTCGTAGAGTGCGTTGGCGGAACCAGGCACTTTTTCATAGGGCCTCACCCGGTAGAGGCATTTCATCAGGAGATCCCCGTAAACCAGGGCAATCATCGCTCTATGCAGCAGGGGCAACGTGATTTTAAATCCGGGATTCTTCTCAAAGCCCTGTATGCTCAGGGAAAGAACCGGCACCTGGGGATAGCCTGCATCTTTCAGTGCTTTACGCAAGAAGCCGATGTAGTTTGTAGCCCGGCATCCTCCTCCCGTCTGGCTGATAATCACAGAGGTATTGTCCGGATCATACTCGCCGGAGTTCAATACCTTCAGCAATTGCCCCACAACAATAATGGCCGGGTAGCAGGCGTCGTTGTTGACATACTTTAAGCCTACCTCCACCGCTTCCTTATCCATGGCAGGGCAGACCACAATTTTGTATCCCGACAACGCCATGGCCTTCTCCAGGAAGCGGAAATGGATGGGGGCCATCTGCGGAACGATGATGGTGTGCTCCCTTTTCATTTTCTTGGTGAAGATCTTCCGCCTGTAACCTGGCTGCGGCCCCTTCGGCTCATGGCCCTGCCTGTCCCGTTCAGCCATGGCCGCCTGGAGGGAGCGGATTCTGATTCTAGCTGACCCCAGGTTATTGACCTCATCAATTTTCAGGCAGGTATACATTTTCGACCGTGCAGACAGGATTTCTTCCACTTGATCGGTTGTAACCGCGTCAAGCCCGCAGCCAAAAGAGTTTAGCTGCACAAGCTCGAGGTTCTTTTCCCCGGCGACAAAACTTGCCGCCGCATACAGGCGGGAGTGGTATGCCCATTGATCCACAACACGCAAGGGTCTGACTACTTGGCCCAAATGCGCGACAGAATCTTCGGTCAGCACCGCCATGCCCAGGTCATTTATCATTTCAGGGATGCCGTGGTTAATTTCTGGATCAAGATGATAGGGCCGTCCCGCCAGCACAATCCCTTTGAGGTTATGTTCAGCAAGGTAGGCAAGGGTTTCTTCGCCCTTCCTTCTCATGTCATCCCTGTACCTCTGCTGTTCAGCCCAGGCTTTGTCCACGGCTTTTACCACTTCATCCGCACTTACACCCAGCTGAGCCAGTTCTTCAGCCAACCGTTCCGTTAGCCTGCCCTTATGGTCAAACGGCAGGAACGGATACAGATACTTGATGCCTGACTCTTGCACCTGGATCACGTTGTTTTTGACAACTTCCGGGTAAGAAATCACAATCGGGCAGTTGAAGTTGTTGTCGGCGTCTTGCTGCTCTTTCTGGGCATGGGTCAGGCAGGGGTAGAAAATCACATCCACACCCTTTTCCACTAAGTCAACGACATGGCCGTGGGCAATTTTGCCAGGATAACAGACCGATTCCGACGGAATTGTCTCCATCCCTTTTTCATATATCTCCTTCGTCGAACGGGCTGAGAGCACCACAGAAAAGCCCAGCTCGGTAAAGAGGGTGAACCAAAAGGGATAGTTTTCATACATGTTCAGAACCCTTGGAATGCCGATGCGCCCCCGCTTAGCCGCATTTGGATCCAGGGGCTTGTAAGAAAACAGCCTTTCATAGGAATAGTCATAAAGGTTGGGCAAATGCTGCTTGGGCTTTTCTGCTCCCGCACCCTTGCTGCAGCGATTGCCGGAAATATGCCGCTGCCCTTGGCCGAAATAGTTGATGGTCAAAAGGCAGTTGTTGGAGCAGCCCTTGCACCTTGTGAGCTTTGTCTCCACCGAGAGCGCCTCCAAAGCCTCCCGGTCCAGCAAGGTGGATTGACAGCCTTCTGCATAGCGTTCCCGGGCAATCAATGCTGCTCCAAAAGCCCCCATAATTCCGGCTATGTCCGGCCGGACAACTTCAACGTCTGAAAGAAGTTCAAAGGCCCGCAAAACCGCATCGTTATGGAAGGTCCCGCCCTGCACGACCACCTTTTCTCCCAGTTCTTCCTTGCTTCTCAGTTTGATCACTTTGTAGAGAGCGTTCTTGACCACGGAATAGGCCAGTCCGGCAGAAATCTCGCCGACGGTGGCGCCTTCCTTTTGGGCCTGCTTCACCCTGGAGTTCATGAACACAGTGCAGCGCGACCCGAGGTCAACAGGGTTCGGGGCCAGCAACGCTGCTTCAGTAAACTCCTCGATGCTTAAGTTTAGGGAAAACGCAAAGGTTTCCAGAAAGGAGCCGCAGCCTGAAGAACAGGCCTCGTTTAACAGGATGTTATCAATGGCTCCATCCTTGACATGGAGGCATTTCATGTCCTGGCCGCCGATATCCAGGATAAAATCGACACCTGGCCGGAAAAACTCAGCCGCCTTGTAATGGGCCACCGTCTCTATTTCACCGATATCCACCTGCAGCGCAGCTTTGATCAAGCCTTCGCCGTAGCCGGTGACCACTGAATTGGCGATCTTAGCGCCCTTGGGCAGCACATCGTACAACCCAAGCACCGCTTTGCGCACAGACTCTAGGGGCTTGCCTTCATTGCTGCCGTAATAGCTGTGCAATATTGCTCCCTTGTCGTCAATGAGAGCTGCCTTGGTTGTGGTCGAACCCACATCGAGGCCCAGGAAACATTTACCCTCATAGCCTGCGAGCTCCCTTCTTGCGACAGAATGCCGCCCGTGCCGCTCGCGAAATTCATCGAGTTCCTGCTGGCTGCGGAACAAAGGCCTAAGCCTTATCGTCGGCTCAATTGATACATCCCGCAGCTGATTAATCCTGTCCATAAGGGCAGAAAAGGCCATTGGCTCCTGATCCCGTGCCTGCAAAGCAGCCCCAATTGCAATATACAGCTGGGGATTCTCGGGAAAGATCACCTGATGGTCTTCTAACTCTAAAGTCTCGATAAACCGCTGCCGCAGCTCTGACAGAAAGTACAAGGGACCGCCAAGAAAAGCAACATTCCCTTTAATCGTCCTGCCGCAAGCCAGGCCGCTGACAGTTTGAACCACTACAGACTGGAAAATGGAAGCTGCCACATCTTCTCTGGCGGCACCGTCATTTAGGAGGGGCTGAATGTCCGATTTGGCGAAAACTCCACAGCGTGCGGCAATGGGATAGATCGTGGCATAGCCCTTGGCCAGTTCATTGAGGCCTGCAGCATCAGTCCTGAGCAGGACGGCCATCTGATCGATGAAGGAGCCTGTCCCCCCGGCACAAATGCCGTTCATCCTTTGCTCGATGCCGTCCTGGAAAAACGTGATCTTGGCATCTTCTCCCCCAAGCTCGATCACAACATCTGTTTCCGGATGAAATGTCTGGATCGCCTTCGTCCCCGCAATTACCTCCTGTACAAACTCAACTTGCAGGAGCTCTGCCGCGGCTATTCCGCCGGAACCTGTAATGTTCAATGTGATCGGACAGTCGCCGAATGCTTCATAGGCATGTGTGATCAGGCTCACAACAGACTCCTTTATGTCAGCGTAATGCCTTTCATATTTGGAGAAGATTACTTCCAGCTGCTCATTTAGAATCACGATTTTTGCTGTTGTAGAGCCGACATCAATTCCCATGTGTACGAGCGTTTCCAAAAAAAGAGCCTCCATTTCCTAAAAATCACTATTGCTATATATTAGCTAAATAAACACGATTCCCTTGTAAACGAATGACAAAAGGCCCGGGAGACGATTCCCCTGCCAAAACCTTCAAATAGGGTACAAAAAAGGAGCCCCCTGGTTCTTGACCAGATCGGCTCCTCAGTGGCTGACATTACTTCGCATAGGCTGCAATGGCATCTCGGAGAAACTGGGCAGCGCCTTCCCTATGCTGGTCATAATAGGCGGTGAAACGCTCATCTGCCACATACATCTCCGCTAGATTTGCATGGGCTTCTTTGGAGTAGGTCGGCCAGGTAAAGCTGAGCCATTGGCGGTGAAGTTCTGCAATCCTTTGCCCTTCCGGCCCCTCGGGCTTTTCTTTGCCCACAGCCTTGACAAGGGATGCGATGATCTCTTCGGCAAGTCTCTGCATTTCAGCGAACTGCTCTTCTGTCAGCCCCATCAGTTTGGCATTGGAGGCGTCCGCTGCTTCATCTCCATATTTCTCCCGGACTTCTCTGCCGTACTTTTCTTCATTGTCTTTGATTAACCGCTCTTTGAAGCCCATGAATTTCGCTTGATCTGTCATTGGTTTTCCCCCTTCAAGTGCAGCCAGAGTCTGTTCTACATTGCGCAGCAGCAGATCCAGCTGCTTTCTTTTTTCCAGAAGCTGCTGATGGTGTTCACGCAAAGCATCTCGTTCGTTGAAGTCAGGCGAGTCCAGCAGATCCTTGATTGTACTCAAATCGACGCCCAGCTCCCGGTAAAACAGGATCTGCTGCAGGCGATCCACTTCTCTGGGTCCGTAGATCCGGTAGCCGGATTCATTAACCATGGTTGGTTTGAGCAGGTCGATTTGATCATAATAGCGCAGAGTGCGGCCGCTTACTCCCGCTAAATCGCCTAACTGCTTTACAGTGTATTCCATACAATCACCTTCCAGTTACAAGGATAAACCTTTACGTTACGTCAATGTCAAGGGAAAAAAAGCGGCGCTTAGGCGCGCCTGCGAAACAGTGCAGCTTAATGCCGGCTCTTTTCCGCTTCCATTCTTTCCTTAAACCGTCTCAGGTGATCATGATCAGTATCCATGATCCTTCTGACCAGTTCTTGACTCTTGGGATCCAGTTCATCTATGCGGTCCTCATAGGCATGAACTCCTTTATCCTCACCCCCGTAGATCTGCTCCAGCAGATGGGATGGGCCCATCAGTGCATTGACTTTGGCTGTAATGTCAGCCATGGCGCCGGGCAAGCCCGCAGTTTCTATTGGTGTCCCGCCTAACTCGTGAATCCGATTGGTCAACAGCCTGGCATGTTCCTGATGATCTCTGGCGAACTCAGCGAGCATAGCCGTCACTTGCTCATCGCCCTGTATGTCATCTGTTTCTTTGTAGATGTTCATGGCCATGAGCTCACCTTTCAGCAGCTCATTCAAAGTGTCAATGTAACGTTGATTATCCGGCACTGACAATCTCCCCGCTTCTTTTGGTTAGTGTTGCTCAACGCGGGCTGAATCATTCGTCATAGACACTGGCCAGGTAGCGTTTTAGGTTTTCCAAAGCGATGGGAATGGCCTGCAAAGGATCTTCCAGGCCTTCAAACTCTATGGACAGCACTCCTGAGTAGTTGGCGTTTTTCATGATCCTCAGGATCTGGACAATGGGCACTTCCCCATGGCCGACAATGGCGCCGCGCAGGTAGTTGCCCCCTCGGGTCGGGAACCATCCCTGGCCAGGATCAGGTTCATTCCCTGACTTGACATGAAAGTCCTTGGCATGGACATGGAAGGTGTAAGGCATCAAGCGTCCTCCAGCCTGAGCAGGGTCTTCGTCTACAACCAAGAAATTGCCCATGTCCAAGAGTACGCCGAAATTCGGGTGGTCCACACCGTTAACGAGCTTTTCCATACGCTCGCTGTCCTGACAAAAATAGCCATGATTTTCCACCATAGTCTTTATGCCCAGTTCCGCCCCGAACTCAGTGATTGCCCGGCAGCCTTCAATGAGAATGGGCAGGGCCTCGTCAAAACCCCGGGCTCCCTGTTTGCCGGCGGGCCAGCCCCAGGTAGAATCATGGCGCATGCCTGGAGCACCAAGGATTTGTGCCACCCGCACTTCGTCCTTGACCCGTTCGATTTCAGCCTCTAAGTTTCCGTTGGATCCGTTGATGAAATCAGCCCAAATAGTGTAGTTGGCAACTCTAAGGCCGGCCTCGTCACAGGCTTTCCGCACTCTAGGCGCAAAGGAAAGTGCTGTTTCACCCTCCGGGAGATTGGGGAAACCGGCGAACTCAATCACATCAAAGCCCATCTCTTTGGCCTTTTTAATGGTTTCAAAGATGTCAAGAGAACTTTGGCTGAAACTATAGGAACTCACTCCAATTTGCATAGGCTCACTCCGTTCTTTAGTGTTTCATTGCCCCTGCTATGCTTGCTCATTCAAATATTTCCGCACTACATACCCCTGTTCATTTTCAAAAGACACCTGGAACCCATTTTTCAGATACATCTCCAAGTGGCCGCCGAAATCCGATGCTTGATAATATGCTCCCTTGTGGGGGTAGGCTTCCACAATGTCAAAGCCTTCACGGGCTGCATCGGCACACACGCGTTCCAAAAGCTGTGTGGCAATGCCTTTTCGTTTCCATTCCGGTGCAACCACAAAGCAAAAGATGGATTTCACCTTGCTGTCTTCGCCAGGATCTTCTAGAGGCACATAGCCCATAAACCTGCGCCAACTTTCACATTCCAGGCAGTCGGATTTCGTATTGGCGTTGCACCAGCCAACAGCCTGCTGCCCAGCATAGGCCAGATAGCCTTGAATTTTGCCCTCTTTAACATATTGCCAGGCGTATGCTCTCCGTTTCTCCACTGTGGAAAAGTCCTTGCCCTTGCTGTCATCGCTGCACCAGCACACGCAGTAGCACTTGTGTTCATCCACATTGTCGTCATGGGGCGTACTGTCAAAGAAATGCACATAGTCCTCTGCGAGCTCCGGAACCAGCCTGCGGATTGATATAGCCATTTGAGTTCCCCCCAATTCCCGTATTGAAATATGATCGCCCATATTGTCCATACTACAAATCAAGACACCCCTGCAAATCAATCTTGTATTTTTCGATCTCTTCCTGGCTCAATGCTTTTATTACCCTGGTGACATGCAGATCATCCTTGAGATCGCCTATGGGAATCCACTCTGCCTGTTTTAAAACCTGTTCATTCACTTCCAGCTCCGGATCATGCCCTAGTTGAATGTGCTGTCCTCCCTTTGTCGGTTCAGCAAGGTAGCAATATTCAGTGCCGGCTGCATATTTTCCCTGGAACAAGAATCTAACGATCTTGATCTTCAGATTGGTTTCTTCCATTGCCTCACGGACCGCCGCTTCTTCACGGCTTTCTCCCTCTTCAACGCCGCCTCCGGGAAGAGTCCAGTATGATCTGTCCTTTTCATCTACTCTAACCATGGCTATTTTTCCGTCCAAAAGAATAGCAGCAAACGCCCTGTCTCTATCCATAATTGAGATCACCTGCCCCAGAACGCCTCACCGCAATTATAGGTTAAAGCGTTCTTTGATCATCCTGGCCGCTTCCAGCGGCGACAGATTGGAGTTATCGATCTTGATGTAGTTTTCAAAGGGTATCTCCCCAGGGCAGCTGACACAGCGGTATTTCCTGTCATCCTCGATCAGCCTTCGGTTAGATGCCTCTATATCCCTTTTGGAAGCCTTGTGCTTCAGCCGATTCTCTGTTTCATTGCGCTGCAGCCGTATTTCTTGGGGTGCAACAAGTTCCACATAATAAACGTCTGCTCCATGCCTCTTGAACAGGTTCGACACATGCTCAACATAATCCCAGTCGGACTGATGGTTAAAGGCCCACATATATGTAAAGATCAGTCCGTAATTGTCTGATTCGGCAAACTCCTCGAAAATGACTTCCCGCATCCTCGCCACTGCCCTCGAATGATAATGGCCGAAAATTTCCAGCACCGGTTCAATGGTCATGTGATTGTGAAAAAGGCGCAAGTCCGTTATTTTCATTAGTTCTTGCCCAACTGTCATTTTTCCTACAGCAGTATTTCCAATTAAAAAAACAAGTTTCAGAAGTCCTCACCCCCTAGATGTACACTCGGCGGCCCGATCAGCTTATTAATGCTTGATTTTTGCGGTTTTGTTTTCAGCAGCAATCTGATGCTGAAGCCCGATTTGCCATAACTCAGCCTGTACCAAAAATAGTTGATGTACTCGATGATGCCAAACAAAAAGGCCGCAACGGCCCAAAAGGCATCCCAGCTGCCTGTAGAATTGATCGGGATTGCAATGGCTGCGGGCACCAT
>JAAYSR010000010.1 GCA_012518325.1 Bacillota bacterium | reverse complement strand
ATTTTTACACCTGGCATAGGCAGCCCCCCTGTCTTACGTTGATTATAACACAAAAGGGTTTTATCTTTTAGTAACGAATGCTAAGGGAAGGCAGAGGGGCGGGACATAATCTGCTGCTGGATTTATTGAAGAGCGAGGAAGATATCTGTGGATTTCAGGAAACTTGAGTCATTTGTATCAATAGTCAAACATGGGAGCTTTACCAAGGCGGCGGAGGAGCTGTATCTGACCCAGCCCACCATTACAGGCCATATCCAGTCACTGGAAAACAGGCTGGGAACAGTGCTGCTGAACCGCAACGGCAAGACTGTCTCCCTGACCGAAGCGGGGCAGATCCTGTACACCCATGCCCTGAACATTCTGAGTACCCGGGAACATGCCCTCCTGTCCCTGGCGGAATATGAAGGCAGACTAGAGGGAAACCTGGCTATCGCCTCAAGTACAGTGCCCCAGAGATCGCTGTTGCCGAACCTTCTGGCTGCCTTTCGACAGAAGTTTCCCCAGATAACCTTCACTATCAAGCAGTTTGACAGCGGGGGAGTAGTGGATGCCATCATTTCCGGAACGATGGACTTTGGCTTTGTGGGAAATGACCCCTCAATGTCCGATCTTGAGGTGACCGTCCTCTGCCAGGCAAAACTCATGGTGATCGCCCCTTGCCGGGGGAAATATCAAGATATTGAGGGGAACTCAATCAGCTGGGATCAGATCAAGAATGAGCCGTTCATCCTTAGGGAGGAGGGCTCTGGCAGCCGAACCCTCTTTCTCCAAGGACTGGCGAGCCGGGGGATAGATGCAGGCGAACTCACGGTCGTGGCCACGGTTGAAAACCCCGATACAATCAAGCAATGTGTTATGGCCGGTCTTGGCATTGCAGTAGTTTCCGAGCGCTCCGTTGAAGACGAGATCCGTCTGGGTCTGCTGCAAGGTTTTTATCTCTCGGAACTGGATCTAGAGCAGAATTTTTACTTTATCAACCATCGCAGGAGAGTGTTGAATCCCATAGCCACCGCATTCAAAGAGTTTACATACGAGTACTTTCAAGCTCCTTAAGCACCTTGCGAACTGCAGTGACTGCCTTTTCTATGTCCGCCTCTGAGTTGAAGTGGCCTGGCGAAAATCTCACGGTGCCCTGGGGGAAAGTGCCCAGGGTTTTATGGGCAGACGGGGCGCAGTGCAGTCCGCAGCGGGTTCGAATCCCAAACCGCTTGTCCAGCCAGTAGGCCACCTGGGCGTTGTCATAGCCCACGAAGTCGGCAGAAACTACTGCCATCCGTCCCTCAGTTCCTTTGGGTCCGGCGATGGTTACTCCTTCAATCTCCCCTAATTCCTCCAACAGGTATCCTGCTAGTTTTAACTCCTTCTCTCTGATGAAATCCAGCCCTACTTCTGACAAATACTGCAGCGCCCTGTGCAAACCGTAGATACCTGGCAGGTTAGGCGTACCCGCTTCGAATTTGTCGGGCAAATAAGGGGGAACTTCCTCGTATTCCGACAGGCTGCCCGTCCCGCCGCTGACCAACGTTTCCATCTCCCCTGCCACTTTCTGGCTGAGCAGAAAGCCGCCGATTCCCTGGGGAGCCAAGAGCCCCTTGTGTCCTGTAAAGGCCAGGGCATCCGCTCCAATTTTCTGGAAGTCTATATCTAGAACACCTGCCGTTTGGGCGGTATCCACCACAAAGAGGATGTCCTCTTCTGCACAGATTTCGCCGATTTGCCCGACTGGCAGAATGGTGCCGGAGACATTCGAGGCATGCGTCAGTACAGTTATCTTTGTGTTAGGCCTGATGCAGCTGCGGAAATGGTTTATATCGAGATGTCCCGTTTCATCACAGTTCACCCGGGAGAAATCTACTCCGGTCTTCTCCAGCTGAATCAGGGGCCGCATAACGGCATTGTGTTCCATAGACGATACTATTGCGTGATCGCCGGGCTTTAGGATGCCCTTTAACAGGAAATTGAGGCCATATGTAATGTTCAGCGTAAATACCACCGCTTCCGGCGCGGGGAAGTTAAAAAGCTTGGCCAGCATTTCCCTGGTTTCAAAAACCATCTCATCAGCTTCCAACGAATCATAACCGCTCCGGTTCATGTTGTCACCGACAGAGTCAATGAAGTGTCTCACTGCCTCGCCCACTCCCGGTGCCTTTGGGTAAGATGTCGCTGCATTGTCCAGATAAATCCTCTGCATTATACCCGCCTCCCAATCCATTTTACACCAGTGCCGACATGCCAGTGATAGGTTTTCCCTATATATTTCCCTCAAATATAGAAAATACCTATTGTACAAGGAAACAGCCTCTTGGCTATAATAAATTCAAGGATTGCTAAAAATATGGCAAACTAGAATTGAGGGGGAGGATTTATTTGAGCAGCAAGAAACATGTTATTCTAGCCGGCGGACTGGTGGGACTGCTGGCGGTTCTCCTGGTGCACTTCGGCAACCCGGCGAATATGGGATTCTGCATCGCCTGTTTCATTCGGGATATTGCAGGGGGTCTGGGTCTGCACAGGGCCGGAGTGGTACAGTACATAAGGCCGGAGATTATCGGCATGGGCTTAGGAGCCTGGCTGATGGCCATGGGGAGCGGGGACTTTAGAGTCCGGGGCGGCTCCTCTCCGTTTACCCGTTTCATTCTTGGCTTCTTTGTCATGATCGGAGCTTTAGTCTTCTTAGGGTGTCCCTTGCGCATGGTGCTGCGTTTGGCCGGTGGAGATTTAACAGCCATCTTAGGTTTAGTGGGTTTCACCGCTGGAATTCTCCTCGGCATCGTCTTCTTGAACAAAGGTTTCACATTGAAGAGGACTTACTCTTTGAACAAGGCTGAGGGTTTTCTGTTCCCGGCTATGAAGATCGCCTTCTTCATTCTGCTCGTTGTCGCACCGTCCTTTATATTCTTCAGTGAGTCGGGGCCGGGTTCGATGCGGGCACCGGTCGCCTTGGCTCTGATTGCAGGACTCCTCGTAGGCTTCGCAGGGCAGAGAACCAGAATGTGCACAGTGGGCGGTATTCGCGACCTGATCATGTTTAAGGACGCCCACCTGATCAGCGGATTTGCGGCAATCTTTGTAATAGCGCTGCTTGGCAACATCATCACAGGAAACTTTAATTTAGGCTTTGACGGCCAGCCGGTGGCCCACAACGACGGACTGTGGAATTTCCTGGGAATGGCCCTGGCTGGACTGGGCTCTGTGCTTTTGGGCGGCTGTCCGTTGAGACAGGTGATCCTTAGCGCCGAAGGCAATATTGACTCAGTCATAACTTTCCTCGGCCTGCTGGTGGGTGCCGCCTTTGCCCATAACTTTGGCCTGGCGTCCTCCGCCGCGGGGGCAACTGCCAATGGAAAAACCGCTGTGATTATTGGCCTCATCGTGGTGGCAGCAATTGGGTTTTTGAATATGGATCGCAGCGCGGATGTTACCATGAAGGGAGATGTGAAGGTTGGCGCTTAATACTGTTGATGCACGGGGGCGCGCATGCCCTGAACCGGTTGTCTTGACAAGAAAGGCCCTGGAGCAGTATCCCCAAGGCGTACAGGTGCTGTTGGACAACGCGACTTCTAGAGATAATGTAAGACGCTTTGCTGAGAGCAGAAACTACAAAGTTGCCCTCTCCGAACAGGGAGAAGACTTCGTGCTGACCATTACCAAGTAGAGATGGAGTTTATAGCAACATTTTTCACTCATTCGGGAGCTGTGAAGTACAAGAGATATCTGAAAAAAATAGGCATTGAGGTAGAGCTCTTGCCGGTGCCGCGCCGGCTTAGTTCTGACTGCGGGATCGGCGCAAGATTCACAACTTCCGCCGATATAAAAACATTGATCAGTGACGATATTGACAAGCTCTTCCTGGCGGAGGAAGGCGGAGAAAAGCTGATTTACAGCTCTGAGGCAAAGTAGGAATGCCCCTGCGACCTTGCGGTTGCAGGGGTTTCCATCTCTTCAGCAGGATTAGCTAGAATTTTTCCGAATAAGATATCGACAGTTTAGATGAAGAGGTGCATCATGCGGCGAAGAGACCGGGAAATGAGCGAGGCGTTTGGCTTAGGCATTATCGACAAGTCGCGTTACGGAGTTTTGTCCATGGTTGACAGAGACGGGAAACCTTTCGGTCTGCCCCTCTCCATAGCCAGGGACGGGCACTGCATGTACTTCCACTCTGCACAAAGCGGCCGCAAAGTGGAGATACTGCAGGAAAATCCTGAGGTTTCCGTGGCTTTTGTGGGTGACGTTAACGTCCCTGAGCTTTATACGGAGGAAGAGTTGGAGATGCTTGCCCGGTCTGAGCAAGCAGCCGCCCTGATCAGCAAAGTGTTTACAACTGAGTATGAGTCGGCAGTTGTCACAGGCGTGGTGAAAAGGGTTGATGACGAGTCGGAGAAAATTAAAGCTCTGAGGCTGATCTGCGAAAAGTATGCGTCTGATAAAATGAAATACTTCCACATAGCTGCCCAATCAGGCTTGAGCAAGACCGAAGTCTATCGAATTGAAATCAAAGAGGTTAGGGCTAAACGGAAGAGGTATGACCAGTTCGGCGAAGAGATGAAATGGGGCAGAACTTGATGCTTGACACTGGATTTTGGCCTGGAATTATTGGATAGGATCTGCAGAAAGGGGGGGTGCTTGTGAACAGCAAACTGTACAAGCGGCTGCTGGTTCGCTTCATCTTATACGCAATATTCGGTTTCATCTTTATAGTGGTAGTGCCCAGGGTGGCCAAGATGCTCTGGCCGTTTATTCTGGCGCTGATCGTAGCCTCTGTTGTTGTAGGCATTGCCAACAAGCTGAATGAGCTCCTAGGCCGTATCAACAAGAGGATTAAGCTGCCCAGTAAGCTGACCACTTCTGTCCTGAACATTATGGTGCTGTTCGCGGTTTCTTTAGCCGTGTATTGGGTTTCTTATACGATAGTGAAAGAAGTGATTTCGGTAGCCTCCAGCATCCAGCAGAACTGGTCCCACATCACAGCAACTTATGATCAGCTCGTGGAAGAGCTGGCAGTGCATGTGCAGGGCTTGTCGCCGCAGCTGGAGTCCATCTTGGCTGATATGAAGGACAGTGTACTTGTTTTTGTTCAGAACCTGAGCAAGAACGTTGTATCCTTTACAGTATCCACAACCGCTTCCGGAATCACAAGCACGGGCACTTTCCTGATTAATGTCCTGACATTTGCCCTGGCGCTGTTTTTTATCAGCCTTGACTTTAACCGCATCGCTGATACATTGCAGAAGATTGCCAACCGGCGCATCAAGGAGACTCTGAGCACCTTGAAGAGTTCTGTGATTATGGCCGCCGGCGGCTACCTGAAAGCGCAGCTGATCTTAGCTTCGTTTGCCTTTCTGTTTATGTTGACAGCCCTGACGATTTATGGACAGCCCTATGCCCTGACCATCGCTTTATTTCTAGGCTTAATCGACTTGCTGCCGGTAATCGGCACAATCGCCATCCTTCTGCCCTGGGGAGGGATTGAATTATTCCTCGGGGATTTAAATAAGGGACTGTTTTTAGTAATACTGGGAGTCGGTTTTTTCCTGGTCAGAAAGGTCGTGGAACCGAAAGTCATGGGCGACCAAACCGGTTTGCCGCCGCTCTTGGTTCTGTTCAGCACCTATGTCGGACTGCAGGTTTTCGGCGGATGGGGCGTTCTCTTGGGACCTCTGGTTTTGATGCTGCTGATTGCCTTGGTGAAATCGGGTGTTTTTGCCGGGACAGTTGCAGATATCAAGGAAGCGTATTCTGCACTTTCTAAGTGGATGAACAGTGAAGAATAAATGGTTGACAGCATTGCCGCCGGGTAAGGGATAAAGGTGTTCGGAAGCATTCCGTCAGATCTTTGCAGGAATGTTTCAGAGCATCTTTTTGCT
>JAAYSR010000094.1 GCA_012518325.1 Bacillota bacterium | reverse complement strand
TCCGTCAGTCTGTTCACACCTCGATTGCAGTAAGCATAGCGGCGGGGGTTTTTGTCGCCATCATGGGCATAGTGCTCAGCAGGCCCATGCTCCAGATGATGGGTACCCCAGACGACATCATCCATCTGTCCACTTTGTACATGAGAGTCTTTTTCCTGGGTATTCCTGCCAGCATGGTTTACAACTTTGGGGCTGCCATTTTGCGGGCCGTCGGCGACAGTAAGCGCCCGATGTACTTTTTGACTGTGTCAGGTGTAGTCAATGTGATTCTTAACGTCATTTTTGTTGCAGCTTTCCGCATGGGAGTAGCCGGTGTGGCCTGGTCAACTGTGATTGCCCAGTATCTGACCATGGCCCTGATCATGGTTTCCTTGATGAAGCACCAGGGGCCGTTGCGTTTCAGCTGGAAAAGGCTGCGCATTCACCGCGGCAAGCTCAGTTCAATTGTCCGCATTGGACTTCCTGCCGGACTGCAGAGCCTGCTCTTTTCCATTTCCAATGTATTAATCCAGTCCGCGGTAAACTCCTTTGGTTCTGTCATGGTTGCGGCCAGTGCCGCCTCGGGCAACGTTGAAAACCTGGTAGGCACCACTATGAACTCTTATTACAATGCCGCCATAACCTACACCGGTCAAAGTATGGGTGCGGAGGATTATGACCGGATTGACGAGATAGCAAAGATATCTGCCGCCTTTGTGTTTGCCACCTGGATTGTGCTGGGCGGCGCGGTGGTGCTCTTTGGACGGCCTTTGCTGGGCATCTATACCGACGATCCGGCCGTTATCGATTTAGGCATGCAGCGTATGAGAATAATGATGGCCATCTATTTTTCCTGCGGAATCATGAACGTATTTCCCGGCCTAACCAGGGCAATGGGCTATTCCATCCTGCCTATGCTGTCTACCTTGGTAGGCGCCTGTCTGTTCCGTATAGTCTGGCTGATCACAGTCTTTAAGTGGTATCCCACCATGATGGTGCTGTTTTTGGCCTATCCAGTTACCTGGACTCTGGCAGGGATCGGACAGGTGGCAAGTTTCTTCTATGCCCGCCGTCAGGTGCGAAAGCGGGCTCTAACCGCCGAGGCAAGTGCGGTCAATGTTTGAACGGCAAGGGAAAAAGGCACTTGACAGCCGCCTTGGACTTTGGTTTAATGTAAGAAAACCAGAACGAACGATGATGAAGAGGAGAGTCCATTGGTGGAGGCTTCTTAGCGAGCCGGGGAGGGTGCAAGCCTGGCAAGGATCCCTTATGGACGGACACCTTGGAGTTGCCATCTGATCAAAAGGATGTGCCGGTTTCCACCGTTATCTGGACTGAAGATAACTCTTGCCTAGAGTTAAACTTGGGTGGTACCACGATCATCTCGTCCCATGGCGGACGAGATTTTTTTCTAGGCAGAGTTAACTAGGGTGGCACCGCGTTCAGCACGCCCCTAGCCTTGTCGGCTAGGGGCGAATTTATTCTAGAAAGGAAGAACGATATGAAAAGAGTGCTTACAGCAGAACTGGGCAGCTGCCTAGGTCAGGAAGTAACAGTAATGGGCTGGGTGCTTCGCATGCGGATCTTAAGCAAGGTGACCTTTTTACTCCTCCGTGACCGCAGCGGAACGGTACAGGCGGTGCTTGATCCGGCGTTGCTCAAAGCGCAGCCCATCAGTACCGAAAGCGTGGTGAAAATTAGGGGAGTTGTCAAGGCAGAACCCCGCTCCAGGCTGGGATTTGAGTTAGCAGCAGAGGAAATAGAGGTGCTGGCGTTTGCAGATCAGCTTCCCTTCAATGTCAATGGGGAAGAACTGAACATCCCCCTGGAACTTGCCCTGGATCACCGAGTGCTGAGTCTCAGGCATGCTAAGACCAATGCGGTTTTCAAGATACAGGCAGCGTTGGTTCAGGCATTCCAGGATTTCCTCAACAGCCAAGGCTTTGTTCAGGTGTTTACGCCTAAGATTGTGGCCAGCGGCACGGAAGGGGGCACTGAACTCTTTCCTGTGGAGTACTTCGAAGAAACCGCCTACCTGGCACAAAGCCCCCAGTTTTACAAGCAGATGCTGGTTGGGGCAGGCTATGAGCGTGTCTATGAGATCGGCCAGGTTTATCGCGCAGAAAAGCATGCCACGTCCCGCCATTTAAACGAGTATGTCAGTCTGGACTTGGAAATGGGGTTTATTGAAGACGAGCATGATATCATGGACCTGCAAAATGAGCTCTTGGCTTCAATGTTTTCGTCTGTTGCAGCGAAGTGCGGCAAGGAGCTGGAAGTTCTTGGGTTGACTGTTCCGGAAGTGCCCCAGATCCCCAGAATAGCCCTGGCTGAAGCCCTTGAGATTCTGGAAGGGGAATACGGCAAGATACATCAGGAACCGGATCTGGATCCTGAAGGGGAAAGACTCCTCAGCCAGTACTTCCTGGAACAGACAGGCAGTGAGTTTGTGTATGTCACTGACTACCCCTGGACTAAGCGGCCTATGTATACCATGCCTAAAGGTGAGGAGCTGACTGCCAGCTTTGACCTGCTGTTTCGCGGACTGGAGATTACCACAGGCGGACAGCGCATCCACCAGCACGATGCTTTAGTTGCTAATATGCGGAGGAAGGGGCTGGAGCCAGATGACTTTAAGTCCTACCTGAGCAGTTTTTCCCTGGGCATGCCTCCCCACGGCGGCTTGGCCATCGGCTTGGAGCGGCTTACTGCCCAGATCATCGGCTTGAAAAACATCCGTGAGGCCAGCCTGTTTCCCAGGGATCGCCATCGGCTGGCGCCTTAGGAGGGAAAAGCGGCTGTTTGGTGAAATTTTTTTCTGAATACCGAACGCGGGAGGTAATAAGCATGTATACAGCTGAGTTTAAGGTCGAGGTCTTTATACCGGAAGGATACGTGGACGCAATGAGGGAACAGCTCAACGCGCTGGGTGTCTTGAAGGTTGGAGATTATGATCATGTGCTTTCGGCTGCCAAGGTCACGGGCTATTGGAGGCCCTTGGAGGGTGCTAATCCTCACAGCGGCAGCGTAGGCGAAATAAGCTGTGCACCCGAATGCAAGCTGGAGTTTCGCTGCAGTGGAGGTTTACTGCAGCAGACAGTTGAAAAGATTTATGAAGTTCATCCCTATGAAGAACCGGTGGTTAATGTCCTGCCCTTGGTGGACTACAGGCAGATTAAGTGATAAGTGCCAGCAGCACAGCGGCGGCGATGGCAGGGAGCATATTGCCTAAGCGCAGTTTGGTCAGTCCCAGCATATTGAGGGCGATCCCGATGATTAATATGCCTCCGGTTGCAGTGAGCTCAGCAAGAACCGGACCGCTGAGGCAAGGGGCAAGGACTGTGGCCAAAAGTGCAATACTTCCCTGGTAGACGAAGACAGGTACAGCCGAGAAAGCAACACCGATTCCCAGAGAAGCGGAAAAGAAGATGGCGGTTACTCCGTCAATCAAAGACTTGGCATAAAGCACCTGGTGGTCGCCTGTGAGTCCGCTGTTGAGGCTGCCGATGACGGCCATCGCCCCAATGCAGTAGGTGAGAGTGGCAGCCAGGAAGCCTTGGGTGAAATCGGCTGACCCTGCCGGCCTCCTGCCCCCGAGACCCTGCAGCTTTTCGCCCAGGCTGGCTATGCCGGCTTCTATGTTCAGGAGCTCTCCCAGAATGCTGCCGATGGCCAGGGAGGCGATGGGAATCAGCATGTTATTGCTCTCCAGCCCCATGGAGATGCCAGTGATCAAAACCGCCAGAGCAAGGGCCTGCATTATCGTCTGGCGCATGCGCTCTGGAAGGCGCACTGCCCGGCCGAGAAGCGCTCCGCTGACGATGGCGATGAAATTAACTGCTGCACCGAGTAAAACCACTGGCATAACCTCCACGAATCATTCTGTACTAAAGAGTTCTGCTCGTTATCGAAACTTCCCTTCCTGCCCGGCAGGTAATGCGAAGCTGGGGGAAGAATAGGACAGCATTGCGTTAGATGCCGGAGGGGGGAGGAGGATGGGATCGCGGATTATGCACTACTGCATAGCATCGATGGTGAACAAGTCGCTGCGGATTCAGGATACCGCCTTCTACCTCGGCTCCCTGGCACCGGATGTTCACGCCTATATGGGCACATCGCAGTACCATGCAACGCATTTTTCTCTTAGAAGCAAACAAGGCGAGACCTATACAGACTACGGCGCCTTCATCAGTAAGTATCTGACCGGTCGGCCTTCCCCTTTTCACCTCGGTTACTACTTTCATCTCATCGCGGATGAGTATTGGCGGAAGGAGTTTTATTACAAAAAAGTCAAATGTCTGTCTCCAAAAGAGCAGCAAGAGGCTCTTCAGAAAAACTACAGGGATTTCTGGCGGCTGAACGGGAGAATCATCGATCATCACTCCCTCAAGCTGCATGATCTTAACCCTGGCGGAGCTGGGGATTTAATGGATGAAATGGATCATCGGCATCTGCCGAAGCTGATCCAAGCACTGCGCCGTGATTTCGAGCAAAAGGATGCAGCCAAGGATGAAGAGTTGGAGTTCTGGCATTTCGCTGAGGTGCTGGATTTTTTGGACCAGTCTGCACGGGCATGTTTGGAGGCACATCGACACTTGATTGAACAGGGATTATAACTAAGGAGGGACAGCATGAGTCTGTTGACGGATTTCAGATTGTCAGTTCTGGAAAGGAATCTAGGTGTTTACGGCATCCACGTTTATCAGGCAGGCAGCACCATTGCAGAGCACCGTTTTCGCAGCAATGACAGGGAGAACATGTATTCAGCCTCCAAGACCTTTGCCGCGGTCGGTGTGGGGATTGCAGAGGGAGAGGGACGTCTGCAGCTGTCAGACTGTGTACTTGACTTTTTCCCTGAATTCAAGGATATTGCCCAGCCGGGATCTGAGAAGATCACTGTCGAGCATCTCTTGCAGATGAGTTCGGGGCACATGTTTGAGGACTTTGAGCTTTACAGGACGATGGAGCTCGCCGAGCTTTTTTTCAGCACGCCGATGAAAGCGGAAGCCGGTTCGAGCTTCTACTACGAAAACCTTTGCACTTACATGCTGGGACGTGTTGTGGAAAAGGTCAGCGGACTGACGATGCGGGAGTACCTGATGCCTCGCCTCTTTGACAAGCTTGAGATCTGGAATCCCCAGTGGGGGAGCTGCCCCCAGGGGCACACATTCTGTGCCAGCGGGCTGTATCTGACAACCGAAGAACTGTCGCGCCTTGGAATCATGCTCCTGCAAAATGGAGTGTACAAAGATGAGGAGATTGTCTCGGCAGACTACGTACGCCGCATGCATACAAAGTGGGTTGATACGAGCGCCAATGACGACACCGAAAACAACGGCGGCTACGGTTTTCAGGTCTGGAAGTGCACACCTCCTAACACTTACAGGGCCGACGGCATGTACGGCCAGCTCTGCGTTGTTCTGCCGGACTGGCAGGCAGTCATAACTGCTACTGCCCACAATGAGCATAATCACATGGACATCCTGAGGGCAATGTGGAGCGACATTCTGCCCAAGCTCTAGGAGGCACGCCTGTATTGCTGCGGATACTCCTAGAAGAAACGCAAGGCATCCCGGATCGATGCGGGATGCCCAGTTCGCAAATGTGTGCTGAAGCGCGATCTCAACAGTTGTGCCGACTTCGGCAGCAGCTGAACTCAATAGAGCAGAGATGCGGCAGACTCAGCCAGCCCCTTTTCGAACTTTTCTTGGTCGAACAGGGAATGCTCAAGGAAGATCTCTCCGCCGTCATCACCTAAGAGCCTGCCGACGTTGCGCAGAAGAAATGTCCAAAGCGCAAAGGCGGGGCGCAGATCATGAATGCTTTCTATGTCTTTGTAGGATTTTTCCCTCTTGATCCAAGCCTTGAAGCATGCAAACTTCTCCTTAGAAGTCAGGTCCTTGTCGATAAGGTTGTATAACAGCCAGCCCAGATCTAAGAAAACCAGCTTACAGCGGACACCGTCCTGCTGTCTGGGCAACGCTGCAATGTCTTTGCCCTGTGCCAGTTCCGCAAAGGCGCCCATTAAATCCACGCCTGCATGGTAAGCGAGGATTGCCCCAGGAGCGATGCGGGGATTGCAGTCAATCAGATAGAGCTTTCCAGTGGATTCCTCTTCCATATAGTCAAAACTTATAAAGCCCGTCCAGTTAAAGTGTTTGATCAAACGTGCGTCAAAGAGCTCTGCCTCCGGCGAGGAAATTGTCTCCCGATAGGAGCTTGTTCCGCCCGATGTGGGGACAGTGCGCAACGCCCGGAACACTACTTTTCCCTTTACTTCTCCGTTTACTGCAAGATTTACAGTGGAAACAAGTCTCCCCGTGATGTACTGCTGGACAATGGGAAGCTGCTCCTCCAGTCCGTACTTCTTGACGATTTGCCCGTACTCCCAGACGGCCTTCTTGGGGTCCATGACAACTTTCTGCCCATGGGCGTTGCAGGCGACCCGGGGCTTGATTACGACTGGCGAATTCAAGTCCTCCAACAGCTTGAAAGCACTTTTCAAGGAATCCGGGGCTTGGGTTACCGGCATGCGGACATTGGCTTCTGCGGCATATTCGCGCATGGCGTGCTTGCTGTGGGCACGGGTGATCTCTTGATAGGACATGGAGACCATCTTTGTGTATTTCTGAATAATGTCTTTATAATGTGCCATTAAAAAACCGTCTTCTAAGCATGGAACGTAAAAGTCGTATTGCTCACGTTTCAGTTCGTCAAGGACGGTTTTGGCATAGCCGTAGGGTTCGTGCAGCAGGGAGGGAGCAATGATTCTCTTGCTGACCCCGTTGGAATACGATGCGAAACTGCGGGAATGTGAGTCTATGACCGTCACTTTGTAACCCAGGGCGTGTAAACGACGGACCATAAACAGACCAGTTGGCGTGTTGGCCAGTGTGACTAGTACTTTCAATATCCTTGCCTCCCATTGATGGACAATCTATAATTGATGTAGGTATAACACTTCGATAATACCATATATATCCCTAGATTGACAGTCGTTTGGAGAAATTGAAAATAAACGGAATGAAGGTGGAGAATTTGCATGTTCGGGCAGCTGTACCTGAAGACAATGCGAAGCTGATTGCCATTGAACAGCTGACGCCCCAGGGCGATCAGATCAAATTGGTGAGTGAACGGAAAGACTACTTTATCCGCGCCAAGAAATTTGAAGAACCGATCTTGCTGGTTGCCGAAGACGAAAACCAGCAGGACATCTTAGGCATAATGGGAGTTGGCCCGGTTACAGTGAGGCTTGGAGGGGAGGCAGTACGGGGCGGACTGATTTTCGACTGGCGTTCAAATCCCCTTGCCCAGACGGGCCTTCCCCGCCATATGCTTAGGCTGTGGCAGGCGGTGAAAAAAGAGATCGAACGTCAGGACCTGAAGTTCATCTTCGGATATGTTAAGGAAGACAATGAGAGGTCTATAGGCGTTCTGCAGAAGTTTGGGGCAAAGGCTGTGGAAACAAGGGAGTTTTTGACTATGCCCGTCCACGGGAGGTTCTGCAGAGATCGAACAGGAGTGGGCAAGGTCAATGTCATCAAGGCGGTTGATCCTGTGCAGGAATACAGGGAGCTGGAACAAAGCTTCGGCTCCCAGGATCTGTTTTTGGAATCGCCTCGGTCCGGCCACCTTAAGGAGCGCTACATGTTCAGCAAGTTTAGCTTCGGCGGCTCATCGGTGAAAGTCTGGGACACAAACGCCGATTACACCCAGCGGGTGCTGAATATGCCGACGCTGTACAAAGCTGCCCGTCCTGTATTGAGAGTTGGTTCTAAGTTTATGTCCGTTCCCCATATTCCAAACATCGGCGATGCAATCAGAATATGGCAGTTATACGATTTGATCATAGACCGTCCGGAAGACCTCATGTATATCCTGGAACGCGTGCGGCTGGCTGCCCGGGAAAATGATGTCCACTATCTGGTGGCCTGCCTGAACTCCCGGGACAGGGGGTATGATCAGATTGCCAAAAAGGCATGGGTAAGGCTGAAGTACCATCTCTTTTTTGTGCCTATGGGCGAGGTTCCTTTACCCCAGGAGCCTACCTACTTTGATGTGACCTATCTCTAGCCAAGTCTCCGAGGTGCGATCATGAAGCTGTTGAGGGAGTTTTGCCGCGGTGAAGGCCTGAACTTGGCGGGGAAAGTCATTAGCCGCCAGGCTGTCCGTGCCATCATTCTCAATGGGGAACAGATTTTGATGGTCTACTCTCCCGTGAACCATGACTACAAGTTTCCCGGAGGAGGAGTCAAGGACGGGGAGAGCCATGCAGATACTCTGTCCAGAGAAATCAGGGAAGAATGCGGGCTGATTCTCTCGGAGATTCAAGGAGAGTACGGTTTGGTTGTGGAATATGCCGAGGCCCGTGAGGCGGACTATGATATCTTTAAACAGCTGTCATATTATTATCTGTGCAGCATCAGCCCCGGTTTCTTAAGGCAGGAGCTGGACGGGTATGAAGAGGAACTTGGTTTTCGCCCCCAGTGGGTGGGTTTGGCAGAGGCCCTTTACAGGAACCGGTCCGTTTTGCAGGGGGAGTATGGTGACCCTCCCAGGTGGACAGAGAGAGACACCTATGTACTGGCCAGACTGGCAGAATCCTTTGCAGCGGATGGAGGAGGGGAAAAGTGAGGATTTTTCAGGTCGACTCGTTTGCAGGCCAGATGTTCAGAGGAAATCCTGCAGCAGTGTGCATGTTTGTGGAAAACATGCCTGATCAGTGGATGCAGAATATGGCAGCGGAAATGAACCTTTCGGAGACGGCGTTTTTGACCAAGGTGGACGATGGGTTTGAGCTGCGCTGGTTTACGCCCGCCACCGAGGTCGAACTGTGCGGACATGCTACTTTGGCTGCAGCTCATGTCCTCTGGGAGACCGGTGAGCTGGATGAAGCCGCAGCGGCAAAGTTTTATACCAAGAGCGGCGTGCTAAAGGCAGTCACGAACGGCGGCTGGATAGAGCTGGACTTCCCACTGGAAGAAGAGCAAGAAGCAGAGCCTCCCCAGGAACTGATCGATGGACTCAAGGTACCCTTTTTGTATGTAGGCATGAATAGGATGGATTACTTGGTTGAAGTGGAGTCGGAAGAAGTCCTAAGGCAGATCCGCCCTGAACGTGAAATTCTTTCGCGGTTGAGCAACAGAGGCGTTATTGTCACCTGCCCGTCGGAAGATGCAAGTTATGATTTCATCTCTCGTTTTTTTGCACCAGCTTTGGGCATTGACGAAGATCCGGTAACCGGTTCAGCCCACTGCTGTCTAGGCCCTTATTGGAAGCGAAAGCTCGGCAAAGATCAGTTCACAGCATACCAGGCCTCGGCCAGAGGCGGCATGCTGAAACTGCGGGTGGCCGACAGAGTGTATATCAGCGGCCGGGCCAAGACTGTTTTCAGCGGCGAAATTAATTTGTAGAATGAAGAACATGATAGATATGCTGTACATTTTCATGGACCCGAGCTCTTCGGGCAACTTCACTAGTCATGTCAGAAAGGCGGAGGAAATGAAACTTGGTTTGATAGTCAATCCCATTGCAGGGATGGGTGGACGTGTTGGATTGAAGGGAACTGACGGAGCTGAGGTGTTGCAGCAGGCGATCAGCCTGGGGGCAGTTCCTGAGGCAAACTCCAAAGCCAGGCGGGCGCTTAAAGAGCTGCTGCCGCTTCAGCCGAAACTCCAGATCTGCACCTATCCAGGGGCAATGGGAGAGGATGTAGCTAAAGAGCTTGGTTTTCAGACTGAAGTAGTTGGCGCCGTCGGGACCCAGACCGGCCCAGAAGACACCATGGCAGCAGCTGAGAAAATGCTGGCAGAGCAGGTTGATCTGCTTTGCTTTGCAGGCGGTGACGGGACGGCTCGCAATGTGGCCGCGGTGGTTAAGACCGCCCTGCCTGTGATCGGAATCCCAGCAGGAGTTAAGATTCATTCAGGCGTCTTCGCCAGCCACCCACAAGCTGCAGGAGTGCTGGCCCTGAAGTATCTCTCCGGTGAAGAGCTTGAGCTGGTGGATGGAGAAGTGATGGATATCGATGAAGAGGCCTTTCGGGCAGGAGTTGTCACCACCAGGCTCTATGGGGTGATGAGAGTTCCTTCTGCACCTGAATTTGTCCAGATGACAAAATCCGGGGGAAGTCAGGTACCGGAGCAAGAGGTCCTCCTTGGCATTGCCGAACGTATTGCAGAGGAAATGAAAGAGAACCCAGAGACCTTTTACATCATCGGTTCTGGCAGCACACTCAGTCCGATTATGGAGGTGCTGGGCCTGCCCAACAGTCTGCTTGGCATTGATGTGGTACGCAACCAGGAGTTGATTGCCCAGGATGCAAATGAGCGGAAAATCCTCGAACTGATTCAGGGGCAGCCTGCAAAAATCATCGTGACTGTAATTGGCAGCCAGGGGTACGTTTTCGGACGCGGCAACCAGCAGATCAGTGCTGAAGTGATTCGGCAGGTGGGCAGGGAGAACATTCTCATTGCGGCCACCCGCAGCAAAATCGAGACTCTACAAGGGCGCCCGCTGCTGGTTGACACTGGGGATCCGGAGGTTAATTCCTGGTTTAGCGGTTATGTCAGGGTGATAACCAGCTTCGCCTCGGAGATGGCTGTAAGAATCAAGGGATTCGCATAGCAGAACGAAGATGTGGGCAGCGACAGGCATTTCGCTGAAAAAATCAGGCGAAAAAGAAGGAACTGGGGTGGAATCCAGAGAAACATAACATAATTATCTGCATCATGACTGTCTGAACAGCGCGGAAGATCTAGGTGCCGTATATGTTCTTTGACACAGGCGAAAATGTTGTCAGCTCTCCGAGGAATCTATGGCGTTTTGTATTTATTTGGTGCTCCGGCGTCGTATGTTGCTGGGAGCGCCTTTTTTTATAATGTCTGCTCGGAAGGTAGGTGCTTGCGTGAACATACTGTTCGAACTTGTCAAGGAAAACGTTAAAGCAGTGGTGCCCATAGCGTTGATTGTGATCCTGCTCAACTACACTTTAGTACCGCTGGGATTGCCAATCATTCTTCGATTTCTCGCAGGCGCAGTCCTAATCATCATAGGGCTTTCATTCTTTCTGCTTGGTGTGGAAATCGGCATCACACCAATGGGCAGCCTGACAGGCTCTTCCTTGGTTAAGACGAACAAGCTCTTCCTTGTTCTTCTGGCAGGGTTGGTCCTTGGGTTTTCCATCTCAATTGCAGAGCCCGGCCTGATGGTGCTGGCACAGCAAGTGGATTTCGTCACCCTCGGTGCCATATCCTC
Source organism: Bacillota bacterium (assembly GCA_012518325.1). Taxonomy (GTDB): domain Bacteria; phylum Bacillota; class Limnochordia; order Darwinibacteriales; family Darwinibacteriaceae; genus UBA5420. The sequence goes on along the minus strand of JAAYSR010000094.1, from coordinate 4,455 downwards.
ACCCATGCTCCTGGTGGTTGTTTCCATCGGTTTAGCGATCTTGATAGCGCTGGGTTTTCTCAGAGTCTTTTTCAATGTTTCGCTGAAGGTGTTCTTGCTGGGATGTTACATATTCATTTTCTTTCTGGCCTTTTTTACCCAGCCTGAGTTTCTCGCCATAGCTTTCGATGCCTCCGGGGCAACCACAGGCATACTGGCTGTACCCTTTATCCTGGCTTTGGCAGTAGGCATAGCACGTCTGCGCAAGGACAGCAAGGCCTCTGAAGAAGACAGTTTCGGCTTGGTGGCCATTGCCTCAGCCGGAGCAATTATGGCGGTAATGGTGCTGAATGTGATCATTGGGACCAAAGAGTACTCCGTAGCCAGTCTAGAACCTCTCCAGGTTGAAAGTGTAAAGATCCTGCAGCCGTTCCTGGGTTACATTTCCGGGGCGCTCAATGAGAGTTTGATCAGTCTCCTGCCCCTGACTGTAGGACTGTTTTTGCTGCAGAAGACTTTGTTTAGGCTGGAACGGAAACCTTTTGAACGAATGGTCAAAGGCTTTGTGTACGCTTTTATTGGACTGGTGATATTTTTGGTAGGGGTAAATGGAGGGTTTATGGAGGTCAGCAGCGAACTGGGACTTCGCCTCGCGCTCATGGACAATAAGTTCTGGCTTGTGCTGACAGCTTTTTTCCTGGGCTTCTTCACCATCCTTGCAGAACCGGCGGTTTTCGTTCTGACTCACCAGATAGAAGATGTCACCAGCGGATATGTTAAGCGAAGGGCGGTAGGTGCAGCTTTGTCTATTGGTGTAGGTCTAGCTGTAGCGCTGGCGACCATCCGCATTCTGACGCCTTCCATACAGCTGTGGCACATTCTGTTGCCAGGCTATATTCTAGCCATTGGCATGATGTACTTTGTACCGACTTTGTTTGTCGGAATCGCCTTCGACGCTGGAGGGGTCGCGACTGGCCCTATGACTGCAACATTTATCCTGGCATTTGTTCAAGGTGCTGCCAGCGCCTTTCCCGGGGCGAACCTGCTGCGCGATGGATTCGGCATGATTGCTTTAGTCGCGATGGCTCCGATTCTGACGCTGCAAGTTCTTGGGTTTATATTCCAGGCCAGATCCCAGAAACAAGGAGTTGATAGAGATGCACAAGGCTGAGCAGAAAGATAAGAGATATGAGCTGATCTGCGTAATCGTAAACTTTGGGTTGGGAAGCAAAGCGCTGAGCCAAGCAAGAAGAAGCGGTGTAACCGGGGGTACAATCATGCTCGGCAGGGGAACAGTCGAGAATCGTTGGCTGAGGTTCCTGGAACTGACCGATGTCCGTAAAGAGATTGTGCTTATGGTCAGCGAAGAGTCGGTCAGCAGGGCTGCGCTAGACGCGATCGACCACAAGCTTCATTTCAGCAAGCCTAACCACGGTATAGCTTTTACAATGCCCATTGGAGAGGTTATTGGCATGGCGGGACACGACGCTGATTTCAAGTCGGAAGATGGAGGTAGAGAGAGCGTGTACAAAGCGATTTTTGTGATAGTAGACAAGGGCAGGGGAGAAACCGTGATGGATGTAGCCAGGGAAGCCGGCGCCCGGGGAGGAACAATAATCAATGCACGGGGCTCAGGCATCCATGAAACCGCTACCTTTCTAAACATGGAAATTGAACCTGAGAAGGAAATCGTGCTGATGCTCATCTCCACGGCATCCTACGGCAACATTATCTCCGCCCTTAGGGATAGGATGAAAATCGATGAGCCGGGCCAAGGCATTCTCTTTGTGCAGGACGTCAAGGAAACCTATGGGCTTGTTAACGGTTAGCCAGCATTGTTTGGACCTGTCAAGCGGTTCAGAGCCGCATTCCTTTCGCCGGGAAGACCGGCTGAAGGTGTGCGGCTTTTTTATCTCCAGGGACTGGAAGGTCTTGCTGGGTGTTTGTTGAAAAACATAGACAGCAGAAGAACTGCACACAAAAAACTGGGAAGGTAAGGGATCGAGATGGCGAAAATCATAAGAACCTATCGGCAAAAGGTTCCCGCAATGCGTTTTATCGGCAGGAAGTACTTAGATGCAGACAGGGTTGACGGTACATTTGCTGCGCACTGGGGCGAGTGGTTTAAGCAGGGGTGGTTTGAAAAGCTGCAAAGCACCTTTGATCCACAGGCACTGTATGAAGACGGCGATGCTACGGTGGGACTGATGCGCTGGAAAGAAGAAGAGCCCTTCGAGTATTGGATTGGTGTCTTTTGTCCGGAAGGTACGCCAGTGCCTGAGGGTTTCCTGAGCGTGGACTTTCCGCCTGCAACGCTTGGTGTTGCCTGGGTGTACGGGAAAGAGCCAGAAATTTATGGTCAGGAATACGAGTGTGCAGAAACCTTGAAAAAGCAGGGCATGGAGATTATCAGCGATGAAGCAGGGGCTTACTGGTTTTTCGAAAGGTACACCTGTCCCAGGTTTACAACGCCAGACGAGGATGGCAACGTTATTTTGGACATCTGCCAATACGTAGCCTCATAGCAGGAAGGGAGTTGCAAAGTGGTTTTATCTGACAAGAAGATTAGAGAGCTGCTGGATCAGGGGGAGCTCGTTATCCACCCGTTAGAGGACGACCAAATCAAGCAGGAGGGTGCACGGATGGGTCGGCAGATCCAGCCGGCCAGCGTTGATCTGCGCTTGGGATCGCACTTCCTCAAGCTCGATGAGCACAATATACCCTACATCGATTTGGAGAATCCTGCTAAGTATATTTCTTTTGAGAAGGACGAGATTATCCTGCCCCCCCATTCCTTTATTCTGGCTACTACGATGGAGTATGTCAGGCTGCCTAACAACCTCACAGCTTTTGTAGAAGGCCGCAGCTCCATCGGGCGGATGGGGCTGTTTATCCAGAACGCGGGCTGGGTAGATCCCGGCTTTGAAGGGGAGATAACTCTGGAACTGTACAATGCCAATCAGCTCCCCATTAGGCTGAAATCAGGGCGTAGAGTGTGCCAGCTGGTTTTTGCCCAAATGGATCAGGAAGCCTTTTACCCCTACCAAGGCAAATACCAGGGCCAGAGGGATGCCACCGGCAGCCAGGTTTACCTGGATAGCGAGAACAGGCAGAAGCAGAGGCAGGATTAGAGGAGGAAACCCTTCCACTTTCCGTTATCTCCAGGAATATCTCGGCGGCAAGATGAGCGCGGTTCAGACCAATGGATTCAGGCGCTTTTTTCAACGCGTCACCGTGAATCACCGCTGCTGATATCCATGGTTGTCCCGAAAGGGCGGACACTGTTGGCTGGGCTCTTTTACATACAGGCAGATGGTTTCCACAGAAGTGACGGATACATTTCAGAAAATCAAGGAACAACAAGAGAAGGGAAGGTACTGCGGCGTTAGCTTGAAGTACTTTTTTCCTGACTTTCGAGAACTTCCCTTTGGCGATGATTACAGGGAGCTTACGCTTTTAAATCGCCAGGAGCTGATCGATTACTAAACGGGCAGAGCTTGCCGGGGGCTGTATGCAGCTTATAGCCGGCGGCCCAAGTCAAGAAAGGGGCAAGACGTTGAGAGTTTCAGTTTTAGGCTGCGGGCGTTGGGGAACCTTTTTAGCATGGTATGCCGCAACTGTCGGCCATGAAGTAGTTTTGTGGGGGAGGGAAGGCTCCGTCAACTTTCAGCGCCTGAAAACCGAGAGGCGAAACGATTATCTAGAACTCCCGCAACGGGTCAGCCTGTGCAGTTCGCTGGGGGTGGCGCTGGAAAGCGATTTCATAATAATTTCCATTAGCGCCCAAGGTCTAAGGGAGTTTACACAGGAGCTGAGGGGCTATGAGCCTTCCGGCAGGATTTTCATACTCTGCATGAAAGGCATTGAATCAACATCTGGAAAGCGGCTTTCACAAGTATTTACTGAAGAAATTGCCACTCAGTGTTCGGTTGCGGTCTGGGTGGGTCCCGGTCATGTGCAGGATTTTATTGCCGGGATTCCTAACTGCATGGTGATCGGCTCTGAAGATATTGGGACGACCAAGCGAGTTGTGGAGACCTTTGGCAGCGATCTGATCCGCTTCTATTACGGTCAAGACATGATTGGCAATGAAGTTGGCGCTGCTGCCAAAAACGTAATTGGCATCGCCGCGGGCATGCTTGACGGTTTGGGATGCAGCAGTCTAAAAGGTGCTTTAATGGCCCGCGGGGCTCGGGAGATCTCACGGTTGGTAAGGGCAATGGGAGGCAACGAGCTGACAGCCTATGGCTTGAGCCATCTCGGCGACTATGAAGCCACACTTTTTTCGCCCCACAGCCATAACCGGCAATTTGGACAGGCCTTTGTAACAAGCGAGACCTTTGGCAAACTGGCCGAAGGAGTTGAGACGGTGAAAGCACTGCGGCTCCTCTCCGAGCTCTATGAGGTGGAACTGCCGATCTGTGATGCCATACATTCCATATTATTCGATAGAAGAGACGCTAAGGACGTTCTCCT
>JAAYSR010000093.1 GCA_012518325.1 Bacillota bacterium | reverse complement strand
GCAGTAAACTCAGTTCTTGCATTTCCTTGCCGGAGCTGATATAATTACTTTGTTCAAAAGCGCCTATAGCTCAGAGGATAGAGCACCGGCCTCCGGAGCCGGGTGCGCAGGTTCGAGTCCTGCTAGGCGCGCCATATTGAATATGGAGCCGAATCACTTGCCGCCTGGCGGCAAGGGGTTCGGTTTTTTGCTTATGCCGGCCTGCATAGATTAACAGGGGGCGGTTGAAAGTAAATGGGAAGGAATTGCTAATTTGTTGTCTAAGTACTCATAGGAAGTAGTATGAAAGGAGTCGAGTTTATATTATGAAGATAGGCGTTTTTGCGGTATTGTACGGCGGCCTTTCACTGCCGGACATGTTGGAGAAAGTAAAAAGTTTCGGTTTATCCACAGTAGAAATTGGCTGCGGCGGCTTTCCGGGGAAAGCCCATTGCGATCCCGAGGTGCTGTTGGCGGATCCCAAGAAACTGGATGAGTTCAAGCGGGCTTTTCAAGATGCCGGAGTTGAGATCAGCGCTTTGAGTGTACATGGCAACGCGCTCCATCCCAACCCTGAAATCGCCAGAAGTTTCCACGAGGATTGGCGCAATGCCTGCCGCCTGGCTGAAAAACTTGGCATTTCCATCATCAATACTTTCTCCGGGTGCCCAGGTGACAGCGAAAACTCTAAGTACCCGAACTGGGTGACCTGCTCCTGGCCGACAGATTTCCTGGAGATCCTCAAGTGGCAGTGGGAAGAGAAAATCATCCCCTACTGGCAGGAGGAGAGCAAATTTGCCCTGGATCACGGCGTAGACAAGATTGCCTTCGAAATGCATCCGGGCTTTGCAGTATATAATGTAGATACGCTGCTTAAACTGAGAGAAGCAGTTGGCGAGACCATCGGCGCCAACTTTGACCCGTCCCACCTGGTTTGGCAGGGCGTGCAGCCGGTGGCGGCCATCAGGGAGCTTGGCAAACATAATGCCATCTTCCACTTCCACGCCAAAGACACCCATGTGGATCCCTTCAACACAGCTGTTAACGGTGTGCTGGACACCAAAGAATACGATCGCCTGCCGGAGCGTTCCTGGCTGTTCAGGTCTGTAGGCTACGGCAATGACTATAAATACTGGAAGGACATTGTCAGCGAACTGCGCCTGGTAGGTTATGACTATGTACTTAGCATCGAGCACGAAGATGCGCTGGCTTCCATTGACGAAGGCTTTGGCAAGGCAGTGAAGTTCCTGCAGGAAGTTATTTTGGATGAACCCATGCCGAAGGCTTGGTGGGTTGACTAGACAAGGAGGATAGACATGTCAGCACAAATTATTGACGGAAAAGCAATTGCAGCAGAAATCCGCAGTGAGCTGGCCAAACAGGTGGCTGAACTGGCTGCACAGGGCAAGACCCCTGGCCTGGATGTAATTTTGGTGGGCGAAGACCCTGCTTCCAAGGTCTATGTCCGCAACAAAGAAAGAACCTCTAAGGAGATCGGGATCAACTCCACAGTCCATCGTTTGCCGGAAGAGACGACGCGTGAAGAGCTTCTCGGCCTGATTGAGAAGCTTAATAATGACCCGACAGTCCATGGCATCCTGGTGCAGCTGCCCCTGCCGGGTCATCTCGATGAAGAAGAAGTGATCAACACCATTTCGCCAGAAAAGGACGTTGACGGTTTCCATCCAATTAATGCAGGCAAGCTCCTGATCGGCGATGACGACGCCTTCGTGGCCTGCACGCCGGCAGGTGTCCTGGAACTTGTGAAACGCACCGGTGTGCCCATTCAGGGCAAGAATGTAGTAGTTGTTGGCCGCAGCAATATTGTGGGGAAACCGGCTGCTGTTCTGTTTCTGCGTGAGCATGCCACTGTGACGGTCTGCCATTCCCGGACCCAGGATCTGCCGGCAGAGTGCCGCCGGGCTGATATCCTGATCGCAGCCGTAGGACGTCCGGAAATGATCAAAAAGGAATGGATCAAGCCGGGAGCTATTGTGATAGACGTGGGCATCAACCGCGTAGACGGCAAGCTTGTCGGTGACGTTGACTATGAAAACGTCAAGGAAGTTGCCGGGTACATCACTCCTGTCCCAGGAGGCGTGGGCCCCATGACCATTGCCATGCTGCTCAGGGCCACCGTCCAGGCAGCTGCTAGATCGTAAAAGGCAGTGCGAACTGGCGCATTATGGTATAGAGGTGGCGTGCATCCTCGATGCTTCCTGTGACCGGGATGGCCCAGCCGTAGGTTTTGTAAAACGGCCGAGGCTCCCAGAAGGGGGTAAAGCAGTTTTCCCAGGTGGTGCCGTCGATTTTGTCCAAGAGCGGCGCCAGGGCTTGGGCCCGGTACAGCTCCCAGGCAAAGTCCTCCTCGATGATCAGCAGATCACCATTGCCGATGCGCAGTGAATCCGCCAGATCGTACTTGTTTTCAATATGGGCTATCGTCCATTGCAGTTCATTGGCTAGAATCTCAGGTTCTAGCCAATTTTTTATCGCTGCGTACTCCGCTTCCGGTCCCAGGATCCAGACCACCAGGCCTTCATGGACGGTCTGGGCCGGCACCAGGGCGTTGGGGAGGGCCAGGAAAATGGTGATCATGGGCAGGAGCAAAAGGAAGGCAACCAACAGGGCCAGCCACGGGTTGACACCCGCGGGGGGCGGATCCAGCCTGGGTGGACGGGGATTGCGTTCTCGCTCCCTTTTTGCTTCCAGTGCTTCTTTCTTGGTGCGGATATACTTTTTCTGTGCTTCTAGGTGGTCTCGCCAGCTCAAGTGATCTCCCCTTTCCAGTTCTTTTTTTAGTATTGCCGGAAAGGGGGCAGGATATTGCGCAAGGGAGTAGTATGTATTAAGTAACTGAATATCCGATCTGGGTCCGTTTTGTCGAGTAAGACTCGGCAAAATGGATAATAGGGAAGTTGGGCTCAGCTGTGCATGCAGGCTGAGAAACCACGCGGTCCCGCCACTGTATCCAGGGAGCCGCTCAAGAAGGCCACTCACATGTGTGGGGAAGGTATGAGCCGGTGATGATTTGGGAGCCAGGAGACCTGCCTAGATCGAGGAGGAGGACCATCTTGCGAGGAACGGGAGGTGCTTTTTGCTTTGTTATTCCCCTAGAGACCGTGTCCTAGGGCATTATTTTTCTTAGGAGAGATTTCAATGAAGCACAAATGGATATTGGCCTTAGTGCTGCTTTTCATGCTGAATGCCGGTGTGCTGCAGGCGGCTCCGCAGCGCATAGTTTCTTTGGCGCCAAGTATCACAGAAAACCTGTTTGCTCTTGGCGCAGGTGATCGGGTGGTAGGGGTGACCAGCTGGTGCGACTACCCTGAGGAAGCACGTTTTAAAACCGTCATCGGCGATGCCATGAACCTCAATATTGAGCTTCTGCTCAGCCTGGAACCTGATCTTGTGGTGGGAGACTCCACCTTGGTGGCAAGCCACATTGAACAGCTTGAAGCCTATGG
>JAAYSR010000009.1 GCA_012518325.1 Bacillota bacterium | reverse complement strand
AGGCTTGGCACCCTTGCTGCCGCTGCAGTCCTGGCGGTACTTCTGACGTTTGGAGGTGGAATGTGATGCACCTTCTGACAGGAATCAGCCTAGCTCTCCTCTGGGGACTGGTGGGCAGTGTTCTGCGGCACAAGACAAAGCTCTCTTCTGTGGCAGTATCAGCATTGCTGACTTTGCTTGCGGCTTTGGTCCTGCCCAGGCTGTTTGTCAACGGCCATTTATTCGCACTGATTTGCACTGCGGTATCGTATGTTACCATGTCCAGCACCGAGCGTCTCGCTAAGGTGTGGGAGACCCTTACCGTGAGTGTGTTCTGTGCGCTGGCGGTGTACTTCGGACAGAATCTGCTTGTTGGGATCGGCGGCCGTCTGGGGACTTTTGCGGCCTTGTCTGTCCTTTTCTTTACAATCCCCAAGGCTCACAAACATCTGATATTTGGGAGGCGATAGGGCGATGAAAAGAGTTTTGCCGGGCCTGGTGCTGCTTGCACTGATGGTCTTAGCCAGTTCTGTGTCTGCTCAGAAACTTCAGGTCGTTACAACCTTTTCTATTCTCCAGGACTTCGCGGAACAGGTCGGAGGGGACAGCGTTGAGGTGAGTTCACTGATCCCAGCAGGCGCGGACCCCCACACTTGGGAGCCTACACCCAAGGAGGCAAGGCTGGTGGCCAAGGCCGACCTCATCATAGCTAACGGAGGAGGCTTTGATGACTGGCTGTTCAGCCTGGTGGAAAATGCGGCCAGGGCAGATGCATTGGTCATCACCGTCTCGGAAGGGCTGGAAGCCATCGAACACGGCCATGGTCATGACCACCATGGCGATGCGCATTTTTGGCTCAGTGTTCCCCACGCGATCTATTATGTGGAGAAGATCAGTCAAGCACTAACCGCCCTCTCGCCAGATAACGCAGCCTATTTCCAAGGGCGCGCCGCTGCCTACCGGGACGAGTTAGTTGAGCTTGATCGGTGGATGCTTGGGGAGCTCAGCAAAATTTCTGCAGAAAACAGGGTAATCGTCACCTACCACAATGCCTTCAGCTACCTTGCTGAACGCTATGGTTTCGAAGTGGCCGAGTTTCTAGTGGCAAACCCTGACGCTGAACCAACGCCGAGGGATCTGGCCCGCCTGACAGACCTGCTTAGGAGGACGAGCCATCGTGCTATCTTTACAGAACCTCAGATCGGCAGCGGCACCCGGTACCTGCAGTCTCTGGCCAAAGAGGTTAAGGGTGAGATCTATGTACTGTACAGTGACAGCCTCAGCCCGGAGATTTCTACCTATCTGGAGATGATGAGGTACAACACTCAAACCCTGGTGGAGGCTTTGGAACAATGACGGGCGGAAGTTCAGAATTGGCGTTGAACATTCAGAATCTTACTGCAGGGTACCCGGGCAATGTTGTGTTGCGCAATGTGTCCTGGCAGGTGAAAAAGGGAAGCCTGGCGGCGATTATCGGCCCTAATGGAGGCGGGAAGTCTACACTGCTTAAGACCGCGGTCGGTCTGCTCACTCCGATTGAATACACTGTTATGGAGCTTTTGGGCCGCAGCCCGAAGGCTGGGCGCAAACAGGTGGCTTACCTGCCCCAACAGGAAGAAGTGGATTGGGCTTTTCCAATTAGTGTCCTGGATGTAGTGCTGCAGGGCCGGTTGGTGCGGCAGGGCATCTGGGGACGCTATTCCAGGGCGGATTATGCTTTAAGCAGAGATGTCTTAGAATTCTTCGGCCTTGGCCGGCATGCGGATACGCAGGTTGGGTCATTGAGCGGCGGGCAGAGGCAAAGGGTCTTTTTGGCCCGGGCCATGGTGCAGGAGGCGGATCTGATTCTCCTCGATGAACCCTCTACAGGCCTTGATGCCCAGGCCCAGCACGAGTTGGCCGACCTGTTTGTGACATTAAGGGAACGCGGCAAGACCATTGTCGCTGCCACACATGACTTGAACTGCCTGACTGAGTGTTTCGATCATGTCCTGGCCTTGGACGGACAGGTGTTTGTACAAGGAAAACCGGAAGAGGTCCTGACTGAGGAGAACATGGTGAGACTGTTTGCCCGTCACTTTCCTAAAGTCGGCGCTTCTGGGGAGGTGACCGTCCATGATTGAGCTTTTGCTGGAACCTTTTCAATACGGGTTTTTTGTCAGGGCTTTTGTTGGTACAGGTCTGGTCGCGGTCATTGCAGCAGCTGTCGGCACTTTTGTAGTCCTCAAGAGGCTGGCCTTTTTGGGCGATGCCATTTCCCATACAGCCTTTACAGGCATTGCAGCAGCTTTGCTCCTGGGCATCAGCATTTACGCGGGGGCCCTGGTGTTTGCGGTTCTGACTGCACTGGGAGTCGTATTCTTGACTCGTACTTCCAGGCTGCATGATGATACAGCGCTGGCCATACTGTTTACAGGCGTCTTTGCGTTAGGCGTTGTGCTTCTGTCGGGGTCCCCCGGTTTTAGCGGTGACCTGAACAGCCTGCTGCTTGGGTCAGTTATGGCCATCCAGACGCGGGAGATTGTTCTGACAGCCTCTGCCGCAGTGATCCTGGGCTTGATTATGGTCCTCTTTTACCATCGCTTTGTCCTGATCTCCTTTGATCCCGTCGGGGCGGAGGCAGCCGGTTTTCCTGTAGCGTTCTTTCAAAGCCTGTTACTAACAGTAATTTCTGTGGCTATCGTAATATCCATACAGGCGGTGGGAGTAGTGCTTGTAGTCGCTCTGCTGATTACACCGGCCGCTGCTGCCAGTCTGATTACACAGCGCCTGGAGGCTTTGATGCTCCTTTCTTCCGTCTTTGGCCTATTGGCATCATTTTGCGGACTTTACATTTCCTATTTTGTTGGAGCCCCGCCTGGCGCCACGGTGGTCCTTGCGGCTACGGTGTTTTTCGGGCTGGTGCTTGGAGTTCAGAAGCTGCGGGGAGTTTAGGGAGGGATGGTATGCTGAACCACCCTTACGTCCTGTCCACTGAGGTGCGGAAAGAGGAAGCAGGCCTCATGGTCAAGGACATTGTCTACGGAAGGCTGAATCTCAGCCGCGGCCTGCTGCGCCGTATGAAGAGGGGCGGCGGGGTTTATCTCAACGGAACAAGGGATTATCTGACCCGCCGGGTTAAGGCTGGTGATCTGATTCAAATTGTCTTTTATGACGAAAAAACAGACATGGAGCCCCAGAACATAGCGATAAACATTGTTTACGAAGATGATTACCTGCTCATCGTCAACAAGGATGCGGGAATGCCGGTTCACCCAACCGGGGCCTATCAGGACGGAACGCTGGCCAATGCCATAGCCTATTATTGGGAGAAGAAGGGCCTGGATACCAAGGTGCGGCTTGTCCATCGCCTTGACAAGGACACTTCCGGCCTGATTTTAGTGGCCAAGGAACCCTATACCTTGCAGAGGCTCCTGCAGCAGCTGGGCAGGGGGCTTTTGGTCCGGGAATACCTGGCAATCGTCGAGGGAAGACTGTTGCGGCAGCATGGCGTACTAACAGGGTCGATAGGGCGTTCCTGGGATCATGGGGTAAAGAGGGCGGTAACCGAGGATGGAAAAGAAGCACGGACTGTTTATCAGGTGCTCTCTGCCAGTACCAGGTCGACCTTGGTGAGGGCGCGCCTGGAAAGCGGCCGTACCCATCAAATTCGAGTGCACTTTTCCGATTTGGGGCATCCAGTCTTAGGCGATCCCCTTTATGGCCAGCCTGTCCCTGGAATTTTAGGCCAGGCGCTCCATGCCTGGCGGCTGGAGTTTGTCCATCCTCGAACGGGGCACGAGCATGTCATCACTGCTCCTCTGCCCAGGGAAATGCTGGAGCTGTGGAAAAAATACGGGAGGGACCAGTAGATGCTGGAAGTAAACAGGAAAATGATCTGGCAGGGGGCGCGAACTGGTTTGCAGACAACCTGGGAGCTGGCCAAAGTGGTAGTTCCGACTGCAATGGTTGTGGCAGTTTTCCGAGCCAGCGGGCTCTTGGATATCATCACCGCCTTTTTCGCACCTTATATGGGGTTTTTTGGCCTTTCTGGCGAGGCCGCCGTTGTTCTGTTCAGCGGTTATTTTATCAATTTGTATGCTGCCGCGGGCAGCATCATCGCCCTCAATCTGTCACTAAGCGAAATCACGATCTGCGCTGTGATGCTGGGCTTTTGCCATTCTCTGCTGGTGGAGCTGCCTATCAGCCAAAAGGCAGGCAGTCCCATGGGCTATATTTTCTTGATTAGGTTGGCCTGCTCCTTGGCAGCCGGCTGGCTGTTGGGGGTAGTGCTGCCATGAGTGTGCTTTGGGATGGATTCTTACAGGGTGCAAAAGGCGTTTGGACTATCGCCATTATAGTGATTCCCCTCATGATTGTGCTGGAAATTGCCCAAAGCAACGGCTTGCTGCACAGGCTGAACCGCTTTATGACCAAGCCCTTTAAGATCCTTGGTTTAAGTGAAGAGGGGGCCTTTCCTTTGGTGGTTGCCATAGTTTTTGGCATCACCTACGGATCCGGGGTCATTCTCAATCACGCCCGAACAGGCAAGGTAACCCCTAAGGAAGCACGGGTTGTGGGCACATTCATGGCAGTCGCCCATGCCTTAATAGAAGATACGATCATCTTCTGGGTACTTGGCGTTCCCCTTCTGCTTCTGCTTGTTCCCAGAATTGTTCTGGCCTATGTGATGGCTTACATTGTACATCGTGCCACCCCCGAGGAGCTTACCGCAGGGGAATAACCTCGATACGGCTGATCAGCCAGTGATCTTCCCCGGGGACAAGGCCCAGGTTGACAAGGAGCTGGGTCCTCGGGGAGTGAGGTACATGCAACGTTGCTGTAAAGGGCTCCAAGACCGCGTGCTCAACAGACCACGGTACAGCTGTGTTGAGACTGAGCAAGAACTCCAAGACCTGGCCTCGATCCTGGGCCAGGTTTTCGTCTAGATAGGGAAGGACTCCTTCCCTGTTTTTTGTCTGCACAGCCAGGCGCAGCTCCTCGGCGAATTCTGCCAGGGAGGCAAAGAGCTCTTCAGGGACCTGGGGACCATGGGGTTTCAGCCGAAAGCTCAGCAACACCAGTCTTCCGCCCTGTTCCTGCCAGACCGTGGAGGCCTGGTAGCGAAAACCTCGTTCGGCAGAGAAGATTATAGTAAAGGGATCCTTGACTTCTCCGGTGAGCCTGCCGTAGGAGGGGGGCAGGCTTGCCAAAAAGGAAGCCAAACCTGAGTCCCGCAGGGAAGGCGCCAGAATGGCCTCCATCTCTGTGCTGTTCCTTTGGTTCATGGCATTGGTAAGCCTGGATACTTGCATCTGGATCCTTGAGGTCAGTTCATCCACCACCGGAACCTCAACTTGGGGGGCAGCTGCTTCAGTCTCCAGCAGATCAGCATTCAAGCTGCGGACTGAAAAGGACGGATACTGCGGCGGCTTGCTCTCCCACTCTGTCAGCTCCCAGTCATTTGGCAACGAGATCTTAATTTCCGCACCGTCGATGGGGAAGGAGAATTCAGGAAACCACAAGCTGTTTCTGTCCAGGGAAAGCAGGGTGCCCTGGAGATCAAGGAATCCTTCATAGGCAAAACTCAAGACTTGGGGCCGGGCCTGCCTGAGAGTCATAGAGACCATTGTCCCGTGAAGTCCGCGCTGGACATTGTACTCCACTAGTTCATCGGCCCACAGCTCGGTAACTTGAGCTCCGGGGAAGAGCAGAAATGACGGGGCAAGGCCAAGGGGTTCCATCGTGACTTCGCCCTGGACGCGGATGAAACCGCCTTCCGGCAGGAAGAAAACCTCCACCTCAGCCCCTGCCGCTCCTCCCATGAATGCTAGCAGCAATACTGCTGTGAGAAAGGGCGCTGCCTTGCGAAAACAGCTTACTTCAGGTAGACTTCTTTTCATTTCACCATCTCCTTGCACGGACTCCTACACCTTTATCTTTTTCCTTAATTATTGAAATACCTGCTGAGAATTGCTATAATAAACTATGTGCACAAAGTGTGCTCAATACTCTGGGGAGGTTCAGCATGCATCCATACATAGAATTTGTCAATCCGCATCTGGGCAGTCTGCTCACGAAAATCGGCCTGAACAAGCGCTTTGTGCGCGGGACAGGTGTATACCTCTATGACGAGACACAGCAGGAGTATCTTGACTGTATTGCAGCCTACGGAGCATTGCCCTTCGGCTACAACCCTCCCGAGATCTGGGACGCAATCCATAAAGTGGAGGGCAGACAGGAACCAAGCTTTATTCAGCCGTCTCTCTTAGATGCTGCAGGGGAACTGGCTGCGAAGCTCATCGAATATGCCCCTCCAGGACTGAAGTATGTAACCTTTGCCAACAGCGGAGCAGAGGCAGTGGAAGCCGCACTGAAACTCTGTCGGGCAAAGACAGGAAAAATGACGATCTTGTCAACCGCGAACAGTTTTCATGGGAAGACGCTTGGCGCCCTCTCCGCGACGGGCAATGAGAACTATCAAAAAGCCTTTGGAGCACCTGCCGGTGCTTTTCAGCATATTCCCTACGGAGATATCGCAGCTTTGGAAAACTATCTGTCAGAAGCTGCAGAGGACACAGCCGCCTTCATCATCGAGCCGATTCAGGGTGAAGGGGGTATTGTTGAGCCTCCCTCAGGTTATCTGCGGCAGGTTCAGGAGCTCTGTTCCCGGCATGGCGTACTGACAATCTTCGATGAGATTCAGACCGGGCTGGGACGAACCGGCACTCTCTTCGCCTGTGAGGGAGAGGGAGTTACCCCCGATGTGCTTGTCTTGGCTAAGGCACTGGGCGGAGGCCTGATGCCAATTGGTGCAGTGCTCTGCAAAGAGGATGTTTATACCGAAGAGTTCGGCCACAAGCATTCCTCAACCTTTGCCGGAAACTCCCTCGGCTGCCGGGTGGGCCTGGCAGTGCTGGATCTTTTGACCCGGGATGACAAGTCCCTGCTCAGGGAAATCAGCCGCAAGGGCGCCAAACTCAAGGCAGGTATAGAGGCAGTTGCTGAGCGCTATCCTTCCATAGTAAAGAAGGTCCGGGGACGGGGGCTGATGCTCGGCATTGAGTTTGTCAACTGCAAGAGCTCCTATCCCCGCAGTTTGCTAGGTGTGATGGCAGAACAGGAAATGCTGACACCAATGGTGTCGTCCTATTTGCTAAATGTTGAAAAGGTGCGAGTTGCTCCGACTTTGAACGGGGCCAGTGTGATCCGGATTGAGCCTGCTCTGATTATCAGCGATGAGGAAGTAGACAGGGTGATTGAGGCGGTGGAGCGCACCGTAGGCAAGCTGGCCCAGCGGAATACTGCCGCCTTTTTAGGACACCTGGTTAACGGGGCAGAAGCGGAGTTTGCCAGCCAGCCCCTTGAGGACGAGGCCGTCGATACTTCGCCTCAACCTGACGATGGCCGTTTCGCTTTTCTTGTCCATCCCGTTGATGTGCAAAACTACAGCGACTTTGATCAAAGCCTGGCCAGCCTGGGTACAGAGCAGATTGAGGATTTGAGTTCGAGATGGAATGACCTGGTGGAACCCTTTGTCATCAGCAGTGCCAGGATTGTGGATAAGCGGGGCTGGAGTGCCTATGGCGACTTCATATGTGTTCCCAGGACTGCGGATCAGCTCCTTGCCGACCCCAAACAGGCTCTCACAGAGATAGCCGACGCCGTAGAACTGGCCGTCCGCAGGGGGGCGAAAATCGTGGGCCTTGGAGCCTATACCTCTGTAGTGACGATGGGGGGACGCCAGCTGCTGCCCTACACAGACGTCGCCTTAACGACGGGGAACAGCTACACCGTAGTGTCGGGGGTGGAGGCGGTGCTCACCGCAGCAGGCAAACTCGGCCTGGAGCTGGACAGGGCAGCCGGGGCAGTTGTGGGAGCAGGCGGGGCGATTGGCAAAGCAGTAGCGGTACTCCTCTCTGAAAAGCTGCAGCGCTTGATACTGCTTGGCAATCCCTCCCGTCCGGAAAAAAGTGAGCATCGGAGCCTTAAGGTTGCGGTGGAGATCATCAGGCACCTTCATGACCTGGCAACGTCAGGTCGGTCGTTTGCCCCAGGCACGCTAGGAGCTTACGTTGCGAACCTCAGTGATCTGCCGGAGACAGAATCCCTCACTGCCTGGCTGGAGTATGTCCGCCGGCTGCTGCAGAAAGGCGCACCGATCACCATAACTGTGGAGAGGGATAAGTATCTGCCCCAGGCGGATATTGTGGTTGCTGCCACAAGCAGTCTGGATCGCTTGATTACACCTGCCAACCTCAAACAGGGAGCCGTTGTCTGCGATCTGTCACGGCCCAGCAATGTCAGCGAAGCGGTGCTGGAAGAGCGCCCAGATGTGCTGGTCATTGACGGCGGCGTGATTGCCATGCCCAACTCTCCTGATTTGGGCTGGAACTTCGGCTTTGAAAAAGGAACAGGATTTGCCTGCATGTCTGAGACAATTATGCTGGCCATCGAAAAGGACTATCAGCACAGCAGTCTGGGGGCAGACCTCAACGTGAAGCAGCTGGAGAAAATGCGGCAATTAGCAGACCAACAAGGCTTTTCCCTGGCGGGCTTCAGGAATTTTGACCGGCCGCTGGATCCTGCCGTATGGACCAGAGTTGCGAAGCTGAAAAACACATCTAATTTCTGACAGGGACCGGGGGAATTCTCCCGGTCTTACATATCTATGCTATAGGGTGAACCTGACAGGAATTTGCACAGTGATCAAGAACCAATAAAATGTACCAATGATTGGAGATGAGAACATGAGCAAACTGGCACTTTACGGCGGTGCACCTGTACGCACTAAGCCGTGGGTTTCCAAATACATGGGCAGCGAAGAGCTAGGCGAAGAAGAGAAGGCCAGAGTGTTGAAGGTACTGGAGAAAAAAAGGATTTTCCGCTATTTCCCTGCCGGTCTCGAAGATTCGGAATGCAGCGCACTGGAAAACGAGTATAAAAGCTTTCTGAACACCAAGTATGCTTTGGCAGTAAACTCGGGGACCTCCGCCCTGGTCTGTGCCCTAGTGGCCTGCGGGGCAGGTCCTGGGGACGAAGTGATCATCCCGGCCTACACTTGGGTGGCAACCGCCGCTGCGGTGGCCATGCTCGGCGCTGTTCCCGTCCTGTGCGAAATAGATGAGAGCCTGACGCTGGATCCCCAGGATTTTGCGAGGTGCATCACGCCCCGGACCAAAGCAGTTATTGTCGTGCATATGCGGGGAATTTCGGCGGCCATGGATGAGATTATGCAGATTGCTAAAGAGCATGGCATCCGTGTCATTGAAGATGCAGCCCAGGCTAACGGCGGTGTGTATAAGGACCGCATGCTCGGTTCCATCGGTGATGCGGGCTGTTTCAGCCTGCAGCAGGCCAAGGTGATTACAACTGGCGAAGGGGGCATGCTGGTTACCGATTCCGAAGAACTGTGGCAGCGTGCGGTTTTGTACCATGACGGCGCCGGTTATCAGTTCCGCTTTAGCGAGCGGAAGATTCCAGCCTTTCCCGGCCAAAACTACCGGCTGACAGAGCTGCAGGCCGCCCTTTCCTTGGGGCAGCTGGAGAAGATGCCCTCCATCCTTGCCCAGACAAAGAGCAACAAGAAAAAGATTGTGCAAGGACTCAAGAATCAGACCAAGATCAAGCTTGCACCGGTCTTTGGCACCGACCACGACTTGGGGCTGAGCCTGATTTTCTACGTGGAAAACGGTGAAAAAGCCCGTGCTGCTGCAGAGGCTCTCACTGCCGAGGGAATCCAGGCCTTTCAGGTTTATGACGGAGTCTCCAATGACCAGCACATTTACATCAACTGGGAGTTCCTTGTGAACAAAGCTGACCCCTGGGGCGGCCACTATCCCTGGAGCCTAACCCCTGAGGCAGAGATTGCATATGACGAGAATACATGCCCCCGTACGCTGGAGCTGTTAAACCGGGCAGTGCAGGTTCATCTCAATCAAATGGTTACAGATGAAGATATTGAAGACCTGTTGCAGGCGGTGGACAAGGTAGCTGCCCATCTGCTTTGACACGGGGCTGAGGAGAGAACCATTATGGCTGTAGAGTTCGTGAAATACCATGGTCTGGGCAATGACTTTATCCTGATAGAAGATTTTGGGGGCGAACTGCTGCCCCGGGGGGGACGGCTCGCCAAAACCCTGTGCCATCGCCAGTTCGGCATAGGCGCCGATGGGCTGGTTTTGGTCGTCCAGGATGAGGACTTATACACTATGCGGATCTTTAACGCGGACGGTACAGAAGCTGAAATGTGCGGCAATGCCATTCGCTGCGTGGCTGACTATTTGGCCAAAACGGGCCTGGTTTTCGGACCTGTGTTCCAAATCGGCAGCCTAAGCGGCGTCAAGGAAATCAGCGTTGACGGTGAATTATATACTGTAGACATGGGGGAAGCTGATTTTTCCTTCTCCCAGGGAGGAGCGGTGGAAATCCTCTCCCATGGCGTGACTTGGACCACCTATCCTGTATCCATGGGAAATCCCCACGCTGTGATTTTTGTAGATGATTTGGACGAGCTGGATTTTCAACTGTGGGGCCCCCGTTTGGAGGCTGCTCAGGAGTGGCCCTCGGGGTCCAATATCGAATTTGTGCAAGTACTGGCTCCAGATCAGATCAGAGTGAAGGTCTGGGAGCGTGGGGCAGGGCCTACGCTAGCCTGCGGAACCGGCGCCTGTGCCTCTGCCGCAGTATCAGCCAGACAGGGACTGATCGGCAGCCTGACGGAAGGTTCCGTCAAGGTGTCCCTGCCAGGGGGCGATCTGGCCATCCATGCAGGGGAGGACAATCACATTTTTATGACGGGACCTGCAACACGGGTGTTTTCAGGAAGAATAGATATTTCACAGACAGAAGGGGTGCGGAAACAATGATCGTAATGGCTCATCGGGGGTTTTCAAGCAAGGCGCCGGAAAACACAATGTCCGCCTTTATCCAGGCTTTAGAGGCAGGTGCGGAGGGCATTGAGCTTGATGTCCATTTGACCGGGGACGGAGAGGTTGTGGTGATTCACGATCATACACTGGAGAGGACAACAAGCGGTTCAGGCCCAGTGTCAGAGATGACCCTGGCAGAAGTGCAGAGGTTCGATGCAGGGGCCTGGTTTTCCCAGGAGTTTGCCGGTGAAAAGGTCCCGAGTCTGCGGGAGGTGCTGGAGCTGGTCAAAGAGCACAATGTCTTGCTTAATGTGGAGACAAAGGCTGCCCTGGGTTACGAACAGCTGAATGACAAGGTGGCATTGCTTTTGGATGAGTATGCCCTGTGGGAAAAGACGATTATCTCTTCCTTCAACCATTATGCCCTGGTGCACATGAAGCAGATCAGACCCCAGGCCCGCACCGGCATTCTGTATAACTGCGGCCTGGTCAATCCCTGGGACTATGCAAAGAGCATAGGCGCCGCGGCACTGCATCCGCATCATCTGACGATTATTCCTGAGCTGGTTCAGGCGGCACAGCAGCATGGGCTGATGGTCAATGTCTGGACTGTAGATGAGGAAGCGGACATCCAAAGGGCTGCTGCGGCCGGCGTGGATGCCATTATTACAAATGTTCCAGACAGAGTGCTGAGCATGAGATAAATGATCAAAAAAGGCGCCTTCCTTGTTGCCGAAGGCGCCCTTTTTTCGTCTGTTTGAGGCTAAATGTCGCCCAGATCCCGATCGGCCAAAGCTGCAACCAGGTTTATACAGGCTTCTACGTCCCGGATATCAACCATTTCCGAAGGAGAATGGATATAACGGGTGGGAATGGAAATAGTCCCAGACGGGATGCCGGCTTTGGTGAGATGGATTGCCCCGGCATCGGTGCCGCCGAACTCCAGCACTTCCATTTGATAGGGGATCTGTTTCTCCTCAGCTATGTTCACCAAGAGCTCCTTGACCCTTGGATGCGCGATCAGGGAAGAGTCCTTGACCTTGATGGCAGCCCCTTTGCCCAGGGAAACATCCATTCTTCTAGCCTCGGGCATATCGCCGGTGAGGGTCACATCGAGGGCGATGCCCAAATCAGGCTCAATGCCGTAGGCCGCTGTGCGGGCACCCCGCAGGCCTACTTCTTCCTGAGTAGTAAAAACAAAGCAGAGGGTGTTTTTGGGGTTCTTAACTCTCTTCAGCGCTTCAATGAGCACTGCGCAGCCGACCCGGTCATCCATGGCCTTGGCAATCAGGCGGTTGCCCAAGTCTTCAAACTCCCGGTGGAAGATGCCAAACTCCCCTACTTTAACCTTTTCCAGCGCTTCTTCCTTGCTTTCTGCGCCGATATCGATGTACAGCTTATCCAGAGTCAGTTCCTTCCAGGGATCCTTTTCCTGATAGATCACACCAACAGTACCATTGGCGAAGCGAACCCTGTTGCCGACCAAAGTGGCGATGCCGACTCCGCCGACATTGCTGAAACGCAAAAAGCCCTTGTCGTCAATGTGGGTAACAACTAAGCCTATTTCATCGGTGTGGGCGGCAAACATAATGGTTTTCCCATCTTCTGCACCCTTTTTGACTGCGATGAGATTTCCCAGCACATCAGTCCTTATTTCATCCACATGCTCTTCGACCATTGTTTTAATCAGTTCAGTGACCTCAGTTTCGTATCCGGACGGGCCAAAGGCTTCGGTTAACTGTTTAATAACTGTCTTCATTTGCTTGCCTCCCTTTCTTGGAGCCTCTTGAGATAGCTTTTTACGAGCTTGTATGCTCCCTCAAAATCTTCCTTGCTCATCACTGATGCCGGCGAGTGAATGTAGCGGCAGGGTACAGCAATGGTTGCTACTTTGACGCCTTCCTCAGAAAGCTGGATTTGGCCTGCATCTGTACCTCCAGCGGTATTGCGACGAACCTGCACTTTAATTCCTTCTTCCTCTGCCAAGGAGAAGAGCTCCCTGACCAATGGGGGATGGGGAATGGAAACCCGGTCCATAACCGTAATGCAGGGACCTGCACCCACAGTAGTTGCATGTTTGTGCTCGTCTGTGCCAGGTACATCTGAGGCCGTAGTACCTTCGAGTACTATGGCCAGATCCGGCTTAACCTGGTAAGCGGCCACACCGGCGCCCCTGAGGCCGACCTCTTCCTGCACGGTGAAAGCAGCGATGAGGGGGAAGGAGACTTCTTCCTGGAGCAGGCGAATCGCCAGGGCACAGCCAACCCTGTCGTCCAGAGCCTTCGCTTTCACTTTGCCGTTGCCAAACTCTTCGTACTTGGTGGTAAAATAGGCGATTTCACCGAGTTTTACCAAGCCCTCAGCTTCCTCTTTGCTCTTGGCTCCAATGTCAATGAGCAGCTCCTGCATGGTAAATGCTCTTTCCCGCTCGGGAGGCTTCTGGAGGTGAATCGGTTTGCTGCCGATCACGCCGGGCACTTTCTTCGCTCCCACCAGAACTGACTTGGCTACCAACACTCTTGGGTCCACGCCGCCAATGGGACGAAACTTCAGAAAGCCATTGCTCTCTATGCCCACAATCATCAGGGCGACCTCATCCATGTGGGCTGCCAGCATAACCCGGGGTCCTGGGGCGTCGGGGTTTTTAACCGCGATCAGGTTGCCTAAGGCATCGGTCTTGATTTCGTGAACATGGGGCTCCACTTCTGCACGGATGATGTCGCGTACATCGCCCTCTTGTCCTGGCGCACCATTCGCTTCAGTTAATCGGGCTAAAAGCATGTCAATCCCTCCACAAATTCATGATCAAGACCTGCAATGAACAGAGCCATTAAGCGACCTGTCTGCTTAACGTCGTCGTAGCTGATGGTTTCAATGGGGGTGTGCATATAGCGCAGCGGGATGGAGAGCAGGATAGTTGCCGCCCCTGCCCGAGCCACCTGAATCGCATATGTATCTGTCCCGCCTGGGTGGGGGGAAGGATCGAGAGAGTAGCCGATGTTCCACTCTTTAGCGGTTTCAATCATACGTTCATGCACTTTAGGATGCACATGGGGGCCGATGGCAATGCCGGGGCCTTTGCCCAGCTTAATCGTATCACTCTCCGGCAGGCCGGGAGAATCTCCAAATCCGACGTCGATGGCAATGCCAAGATCTGGTACAATGCCGTAGGCGCTGGTGACAGCTCCCCTGAGGCCGACTTCCTCCTGCACTGTGGCTACACCGTAGACGTCAGCTGTATGAGACATCCCTGCCAACGTTTTGAAACACTCTAAAATAGCGGCTACCCCCGCTCTGTCATCGAAGGACTTGCCGGCCATGAAAGAGCCTTGCAGATCCACTACATCCCGTTTCAGAGTGACCAAGTCGCCGACTCTCACCGCTTTGGCTGCCTCGTCTTCGCTGTCAAAACCAACGTCGATAAAGAGGTCTTCCATTTTTACTGCTTTGCTCTGTTCCCCCGGAGCCTGAATATGGGGAGGTTTCGCCCCAATAACACCGATCAGGGGCTCTTTTCCGTGGACGACCACTTCCTGGGCCAAGAGAACCCGCTGGTCAAAGCCGCCAATGGTACTGAATCTCAGGAAACCTTCCTTCTCTATTTTCGTAATGATCAGACCAATTTCATCCATGTGGCCGGCTAACATTACCTTTGGTCTCGGCTCCGCACCGGTGCCTTTTTTCAACATGATCAAATTGCCCAGTTTGTCAGACTTGATTTCATCTGCCCAGGGGCAGCTTGCCTGGACCGTTGCAGCCAAGTTGTGCTCATAACCGGACACGCCCGAGGCTTCGCTCAGGGTTCGCAATACCTGCTTTATTTCCACCAATTTCCCTCCTTATTTAGTTTCCGCCTATTATTTCTCTCCAGGCGAAGGAAAAACCTGCATAACCTAGAATAAATCCGAGGAAGGAGGATGGCATGCCAACATGAGCAACACAGGTGTTTATGTGCTGTGGCTGTACCTTCCTCAGACTATGTCCATTGGCATTGGCAAATTGGGGACATTCCAGTTTGACCGGGGAGTCTATGCCTATGCAGGAAGCGCTCAGCGCAATTTGCAGCAGAGGCTTGCCAGGCATCGCCGCCTGGAGAAAAAGCTCCATTGGCATATCGATTACTTTCGGGCTAAGGCCCATTTTTTGGGCGCAGCCTCATTTTTTGATCAGCCAAAGTCTGCGGAATGCCTGCTGACTCAAGAGCTGCTGAAGATTCCAGGGGCGTTTTTTCCCGTTCCTGGCTTTGGCGCTTCTGACTGCCGCTGTGAATCCCATTTGGTGCGGGTCGCCCTCGCTGAACCCCGGCTAAGGATTAATATTTCTTAGCAATGCGGTTCATCGTGTTAATCTGGGTGCGGCACAGGCGTTCACATTCGTCTATGCTGGAAATCAGATCGGCATGTTTTTTGGGGTTCAGATCCTGAATGCTTTCATCGCAGAGTTTCTGCAGTTCACTGAGTCTGTCTAACAGTCTCCAAATAATGTCCTTCGGTTCCATGTCGACATCCTTTCAATTTAAGCTTTCATTGCATGCAGGGACATTATACCACAGAAACAAGGAGGGTTTCATTTGCTCGCTGAGAGTCTAGTAACCGATGTATTGCTGGCTGCTTTATCAACAGGAGGAGATTTTGCTGAACTCTTCATGGAAGATACACGAGGCACCAATTTACGTATGTTGAACGGTGCTGTTGAAGAAGGAGTCAGCGGGCGTGACTATGGCGTGGGAATCCGCATTTTCCAAGGTTTCCGCAGCGCCTATGCCTACACGAATGATACAAGCCGGGATAATCTGCTGAAAGTGGCCCGGGAGGCGGCAGCGGCGTTAAGTGGACAGCCGCAGCTGACCAGCATCGTCTTGAACCGCATGAAGGTGGAAAGCTTTAACCCTGTGCGGCATGACCCGGCCAAGATTTCCCAAAGTGAAAAAGTAGATGTAATGAAAAGGGCCCATTTAGCCGCTGCAGGCTATGACAGTCAGATTACTCAGGTTTCCATTACCTATCTGGATACCGACCAGCATGTTTTGATTGCCAACTCGGAAGGCACATTCATTGAGGATCGCAGGGTGCGGACCCGTTTGGGCATTAACGCTGTGGCGTCCAAGGGAAGCGAGAAGCAGTCTGCCTTTCGCGGGCCCGGCCGCCATATGGGCTTTGAGATGTTTGAGCACATTAATGTTGAGGAAGTGGCCAGGGACGCCGCCCGCAGTGCTGTTACCATGGTTAACGCAGATTATGCGCCAAGCGGCAAGTATCCGGTGATCATTGACAACGAGTTTGGCGGCGTGATTTTCCACGAAGCCTGCGGCCATGGGCTCGAAGCCACAAGTGTCGCCAAGGGCGCCTCTGTCTTCAGCGGCAAACTCGGCCAGCAGGTAGCAAGCCCCCTGGTGACTGCGGTTGATGACGGAACAATTCCCAATGCGTGGGGCTCTCAGAATGTTGATGATGAAGGAACCAGGACCAGGCGCAATGTGCTCATCAAGGACGGAGTTCTGACAGGCTACATGATCGATAAACTCAATGCCCGCCGCATGGGCATGGAGCCGACAGGCAGCTCCAGAAGGCAGTCTTACAAATTTGCTCCTACCAGCCGCATGACCAACACCTTTATCTGTGCCGGCGAGTCTACTAAGGATGAAATCATCAGCAATACCGAGTATGCCCTTTTTGCCAAACACATGGGCGGCGGCTCGGTTAACCCAGGCACAGGTGAGTTTAACTTTGCGGTAGCGGAAGGCTATATCGTCCGCAACGGCAAAATCGAGAAGCCGGTCAGGGGGGCTACTCT
>JAAYSR010000092.1 GCA_012518325.1 Bacillota bacterium | reverse complement strand
CGACCGTTGACCTTCGCACCAAAGCAGCGCAGGCCGACATCGGTATGAATCTCAAAGGCAAAGTCAACGGGGGTCGCGCCGTTGGGTAAAGACTTCACATCGCCCTTGGGCGTGAAGACAAAGACCTCCTTGGCGAAGAGATCAATCTTCAAGGTATCCATGAACTCCTGGGGGTCCTTCATCTCCTGGAGCCATTCCACAGCTTCCCGCAGCCAGCCGACTTTGGCATCATCTGCTCCCTTGCGGCTGTAGCCTTCTTTGTAGCGCCAGTGGGCTGCTACGCCGTACTCCGCCACATGATGCATCTCCCAGGTGCGAATCTGAATCTCATAGGGGTCACCCCGGGGCCCGACCACAGTAGTGTGGAGGGACTGGTACAAGTTAGACTTGGGCACTGCAATGTAATCCTTGAAACGGCCGGGAATCGGCTTCCAAAGAGCATGAATAATGCCTAGTACAGCGTAGCAGTCCCGCACACTGTCTACAATTACCCGGATTGCCATGAGATCATAGATCTCGTCCAGATTTTTGTGCTGCCGCTGCATCTTCTGATAAATGCTGTACAAATGCTTAGGCCGTCCCTGGATGTCACAGAACATGTCCACTTCCGCAAGGCGTTCGATGATGATATCCATAACCTCTTTGAGGTCGCCTTCGCGTTCTTGCCGCTTGCGATCAATTTCCGCCACCAGTCGGTAGTATTCTGTCGGATTGATGTGGCGGAAAGCCAGGTCCTCCATTTCAAACTTGATGCTCCAAATTCCCAGACGATGAGCCAGGGGTGCGAAAATGTCCAAGGTCTCCTGGGCAATCAGCACTTGCCGGGCAGGGGAAACATGGGCGAGAGTCCGCATATTGTGCAGGCGGTCAGCCAGCTTAATCAAGATAACCCTGACATCTTCCGCCATCGCGAAGATCATCTTGCGCATGTTTTCGGCCTGGTGCTCAAAGCGATCCCGGAAGGGCAGCTTATCCAGTTTCGTGACACCATCCACCAGCATCAAAACCGCGGAGCCGAAGTTTTCTTCCAACTCTTCCCTGGTGACTGGAGTGTCTTCCAAAACGTCATGCAGCAGTCCCGCCGCTATCGTCTCCATATCCAACTCCAGATTGGCCAGAATGAGTGCCACCTGGTAGGGATGTTCAAAATAGGGGGCTCCCGATTCACGGGTCTGTCCTTCATGGGCGCGCTGAGAAAAGTGGTAGGCTTTCTTAATCAGCTCCACATTAGCAGTTGGATAGTAGCTGAGAATGCGGTCAAGAAGGTGTTGTACGTCCAAAGCGGGTCCCCCTTTCCTTCATTTACTCTTCATAGCTCACCAATGAGAAGATATCGTAATCCATGAGCCTTTCGCGGCCGCCCAAATAGCTTAGCTCTATCAAAAATGCCAAGCCGGCGACTTCCCCGCCAAGCTTGTGGATGAGCTCAATTGCCGCTGCGATCGTCCCGCCTGTTGCCAAAAGGTCGTCCACAACCAAGACTTTCGTCCCAGGAGGGAAGGCATCACGGTGAATCTCGAGGCTGTCTGTGCCATACTCCAGGTCATATTCCACGGACAAGACTTCACCGGGGAGTTTCTTGGGCTTGCGGATCAGCGTAAAGCCTAGACCCATCTCGTAAGCCAAAGGGGCGCCGAGAATAAAGCCGCGGGACTCCACTCCCACAATCATTTCCACTCCATGACCGCTGAAGTGCTCGGCCATGCGCCTGATCGCTTCTCTTAAAGCTTCACCGTCTTTCAGCAAGGTGGTAATATCTTTAAAACTAATCCCCGGCTTCGGGAAATCTGGTATCACTCTAATTTTCTCTTTTAAGTCCATCCTGGAAAAATCCCCTTTCCAAACAACGCCTCAAGTAATTAGCCGATTCTTGGCGCATTTTGATAACCTTATTATACAAAACAGATTGCTCCAAGTCTAGTTTCTGCCTTGGTGACGGCAAGTATATAATGCGTTTTCCATCATGCTTCCAAAGACCAAGCTCAGAAAAGACACCGATGGCTATGGGTAGAGCGCCGAGCATACCCAATTTGTCCAAGCGTTCATAAGCATCCCTAACAGCAATTTCACCGCCGGCGCTTCTTAAGGCTGAGTAGATCTTTGCCATTCCCTCCCGGTCAGGATAGTATTGCACTAAATCTCCCTGGAGCCTGCGGACATCCCTGGGGCCAAAAGCTGCCACAACTTCTCCTCGGTTCTTAACAAAGGAGGTCCACAAAAGCTCAGTCCTTCGATTGAAGGGAGGTTCCCAGAACCACACGCAGGGCCAGGAACGTCCTTCAAGGCTAAATCCGGTGGTTACAAGCCAGCGGGGCTGAAATTCCTGCCATTCCCGCCTCTCTTCATCGGTGAGCCTTTCGTGCTCAAAGCCGATGAACTGATCTCCCCCGGGTACTCTAATCCTCAGTTCTCGGCATGTGCTGAGGGCTGCTGCAGGAGTATTCACTAAGATCAGGACAGACTCCAGGTTCCCTCGCTCTGCATGTTCTTCCAAAGCACGGGCCTTATCCCAGATGCCCCGCAGATCAATCCAGTCATGCATGGGCGGCGGCATCAGCCCGTTGTCCTTCAAGTGCAGAGAGCTGCTCTGGAAGTACGCGGCACCCAAGCGCCAGGGGTAGAGATCAACCGTCCAGCGGCGTACATAGTGCATGCCTGCGGCGCGTGGTTCCCATTCTTTGACCGTGAGCTGCAAGTTTTTCTGGCTTCGCCACTCATTGATCCCGGGAACAAAGGCCAGGGCGATCCTCTCAGCGTGTTTTTCAATCTCTGGCTGCTCCTCACCGAAACTAAAAGCAATAGCAGGCAGTTCACCCGTCTGGTCTTTGACAGTCAACTGCAGATGATTATTCTGGGATCCCACCCTCCTGGTATGCTGAACAGACACTTCTGCCGCAAGTAAAGGAGCAGGGTTTCCAAATCCGTGCGGTTCGAGCTCACTTAGCTCTTCCACAAGCTTTTCCGTTATTTGGCTAAGCTCTATTGTACCATCCAGGTACAGCTTCGGCATATAGTCTTCGGGGCTTATTCTTTCAGCACAAAGCCTTTCAAACATCTCCTGGAAGGCAGGGAGATTTTCTGCAGGCAGGGTCAGGCCCGCAGCCATGGTATGGCCTCCGTACTTGGTCAGCAGCGAAGCGCAGTCACGCAAAGTTTTATACATGTCCAAACCTTCTATGCTCCTGGCGGAAGCCACACCTTCACCTTCACTGACACTCACCACAACAGTCGGCAGGTAATACCGTTCAACCAGGCGGGATGCCACAATGCCCACAACCCCCTGGTGCCAGTTTTCACCCCATACAACCAGTGCTTTGCGTGTATGTAGACTATACCTTTCCACTGTCTTAACAGCTTCTTCCAGAACCTGAGCCTCCAAATCCTGGCGCAGGGCGTTCTCATGGTCCAGTTCTGAGGCTAACTGCCTGGCCTCCGTTTCGTCCTGGGTCAAGAGCAGCCGCACGCCGCGTAAAGGATCGCCTAAGCGGCCTGCCGCATTGAGGCGGGGGCCCAAACGAAAACCCAGATCCCCGGCGGTTGGCTCTGCAACGTCTGCTGCTTCCATCAAAGCGCGCAAGCCAGGGCGTCTGGTTTGGGATAACCGAACGAGACCCTGACTGACCAACGTTCTGTTTTCACCTTCTAAAGGAACTAAGTCCGCAACTGTTCCCAAAGCCACCAAGTCCAAGAGATTTGCCGGACTCTCCGCACCGAGCCCCTGCACCAGCTTGAAGGCTACACCTACACCGGCGAGTTCTTTGAAAGGATAGTCACAGCCTTCCTGCTTCGGATTAAGAATTGCCGCTGCAGGAGGCAACACCGGCCCCGGTTCATGGTGATCGGTGACGATCACGTCCAAACCTGCACTGTTGGCGTACTCGATATCAGCAACCGAAGAAATGCCGCAGTCTACAGTAATCACAAGAGACGCCCGTTTACTCAGTCTCTCCAGCGCCGCGCGGTTTAAGCCATACCCTTCTTCCAATCTGTCGGGAAGATAGTAGGCAATTGCTGCGGGATCTGCAGACAGCTCCCGCAGAACTGTAACTAGCAGGGCTGCAGCTGTCTGGCCGTCCACATCATAATCACCATAGACTACAATGGATTCTCCACTTGCCAAAGCCCTGTGCACACGCTCCACAGCCTTGTCCATCCCACACATTAAAAAGGGGTCTGGAAGCGCCCCTAAATCACACTCGAAAAATTCACGCCCTGCTTCAACTGTGGTGATGCCCCGATTAATCAGGATCTGCGCCACTACAGGACTGATGCGTAAAGTTTCAGCCAACCTGACAGCAAGCTCTCTGTTCTGCTCCCGCAGAATCCATTTCTTGCCTCTATTCACACAACCCATAGCACTGCCTCCATCCCTGTTCATTCTACGGCGCCGGCACTACTTCCTGCCCCTGCCCGCGACGCAGACTCAGACCCTTGATCTTTCTTTGCAGAAGTAGTAGTATTGAAAAAAATGAGGGGTGTGAAAATGTGGATATAGTTGAACGAGTGTTAATCACAGAAGAAGAAATTCAAACCCGGGTCCGAGAACTTGGACAAGCAATCTCCCAAGATTATGGAGACAAGCCGATTGCACTGATTTGTATTCTTAAGGGCGGACTAATGTTCCTTTGCGACTTGGCTAAACACATTACCTCGCCCGTTACTTATGATTTTATGTCAGTCTCCAGTTACGGAGATGCCACGCAGTCATCAGGAGTAGTCCGCATAACCAAGGACCTGGAGGAAAGCATCGAAGGCAAGCATGTAATTATTGTAGAGGACATAATTGACACCGGGCTGACCTTAAGCTATCTCCTTAATAACCTCCGAAGCCGAAACCCGGCTTCACTGCGCATCTGTACCCTGCTAAACAAACCATCCAACCGTAAGGTCGAGATTCCCGTCGACTACGTAGGTTTTGAGGTGCCCAATGCTTTCCTGGTGGGATACGGGCTGGACTTTCGCCAGCTCTACCGCAACATCCCTTACATTTTCATTCCTAAACCAAAGTACTATCAAGACGAGATAGATTAAAAGACTGGCGCAAGTTCGAAGTGAACTGCGCCAGTACTGTTTTCTCCACTATTTTTTCCGCTCCATCCAGGTCAGCCACAGCGGACCTGCCAGGAACAGGGAAGAGTAGGTGCCAAACAGGATTCCGATTAAGAGGGCCATGGCAAAGTCTCCAATTGCGCTTCCCCCGAAGATAACCAGCATCACAATCACCAGCAGGGTTGTGATACTCGTGTTCAAGGACCGAGTCAGGGTCTGGTTCAGACTGTCGTTGACAAGGGCTGCATAGCTTCGTTTCTTCTTCAGCCGCAAGTTTTCACGAATGCGGTCAAAAACAACGATGGTGTTATTAATGGAGTATCCCAAGACAGTCAAAACCGCCGCTACAAAGGGACTGTTCACTTCCCGCCCTGTCAGTGCGAAAAAGCCCAAGACAATTAAGACGTCATGCATTAGACAAAGCACAGCTGTTGCAGCAAAACGGTGTTCAAACCTCCAGGCGATGTAAGCGAGGATCCCTGCAGCAGAGACTGCAATGGCAATAACTGCGTTGCGTACTAGTTCCCTGCCGATCACCGGACCAACAACATCCGTCTTCAGCTCCACCAAAGAACCAAACTCTGCCGAAAAAGCTTCATCGATCCGGAGAATCTCGGAATTGTCCAAGGGTCTGGTGCGGATCATGAAATCTCCGGACTGATCCAGAAGCTGCACAACCGCCCCTGAGAGGTCCACTTCCGGTACGGCATCATCCAAAACTTTGCGCACTTGATCAGTGGTGACATTCTGTTCAGTCCGCCGTTCTAAAATTGTACCGCCTGTGAAGTCAACGCCAAGATTCAAACCGGGATAGAAAAGCAAGATGATGGAAAGGGCAACCATCACCGCTGAGAACAGGATTGCCGGATTTCTGTAACGTACGAAGTTCATGATCTTCTAAACCCCCCCATACCGAAATGTTTGGCCATAGTATCGGGGCGGCGGTCCACCATAAGATCCAGGAGCAATCTGGTAACGAAGAGCGCAGTGAACATGCTGATCAGAATGCCAACTCCTAATGTGACAGCAAATCCCCTGACTCCGCCGGTTCCCACAATAAACAGCACTGCCGCTGTGATCAGCGTAGTAATATTAGAATCCAGAATCGTGGTAAAAGCGCGGCTGAAACCTGCTTCTATCGCAGAACGCAGTCGCTTGCCCTCCGCCAGTTCTTCCTTAACCCGCTCAAAGATCAGCACGTTTGCATCCACTGCCATGCCTATGGACAGTATGATTCCGGCGATGCCCGGCAAGGTGAGGACCGCGTCTATCGCAGACAGAATGCCCAGGACGATGACAATGTAAATAAGCAGCGCCAAGTCGGCAACCAAGCCTGGCAGCCTGTAGTACAGCGCAATGTAAATCAGAACCAGAACGGCCCCGATAATGCCCGCCCGGAAGCTTCTGTCAATTGAGTCCTGCCCCAAGGTTGGACCTACATTGCGGATTTCCATAATTTTCATCGGTACAGGCAGTGACCCCTCCTGGAGCAGGATCACCATATGGCGTGCCTCTTCCATAGTCATTCCGCCTGTGATCTGAGCCTTTCCTTCCAGGATCGGCTCCCTAATCATTACTGTCTGCAGCACTTCGCCGTCTAGGACAATTGTGGTAGCTTGTCCCTGGAAGCGAGTCGTCAGCTGGGCAAACAAGCGCGCCCCTTCTCCGTCAAACTCCAGGTCAATAGCGGGCTGCCCGTAACGGTCGACGCCAAGCTGCACATTCTTTAGATATGAGCCGTCTACCGCTGTGCTGCCATTGGGATCCTTAAACTCCAGCAGAGCTGTGGCACCCACTGTTTCAATAGCCTGCTGCTGGTCATGGATGCCGGGAAGTTCCACAATCACCCGGCGAGCCCCCTGTCTTTGAATCAAAGGCTCGGACACTCCCAGAGCGTTAATGCGCCTTTCGATAATAGAAACAACCCCGACCATGCTCTCATTGGTTACTTCGGCAGCTGACTCGTCAGCTTCGAGGACAACATGCACTCCGCCTTTGAGATCAAGACCAAGGTTGAACGGAGAACCAAACAAAAAAACTCCAGAAATGAGCAGCACTGCAATGATCAGGCCTATTCTCCAGCCGTTCCTGCGTCTCAAACTGCACTCCTCCCTTGCGCTTCAATATTCAACACCAACAATTAACAATTATACTATCGCAGCAACGGACTGTCTAGAGCAATTGCGCCTCGTTAATTCTCAGTTTGAATTCGCAGCCCAGATAGGCAGCGGCCCGGCGGCACATCAGCATCCGTTCCAGGAAGATTTCAAAATACTCCATGATGGAAGTGTTCTCCGTCTCAATTGTAATGCGCAGCGTGATTATGCGTTCCTTCTCGTCCACATCCAGGAATGACTTGATTGCGGCATAGTTCACCCTGTCATGAATATCGAAAGTAGGCAGATCTGGATTGCGGACCCGTGTTCTGTGTACATCCGACTTATCTGCCAGAATCAACGCAGCGGCCACTTCATTCACGGGCTCTCCCACTTCTTCTTCGTGATTACCTACGGCGCTGAGGATCAGCGCCACCTCATGAGGCGGCATGCCGAGCTCCCGCAAGAAAGGCTCCACTAAAAGGGCCGCGGCTGCCCCGTGATTCACTCTGCCTACGCAATTGCCCAGATCATGGAGATAGCCGGCAATGGCCGCCAGCTCTGCTAAACGCTCATCGTAGCCTAAGCGCTCCAAAACATTACGAGCAATGGAAGAAACCAGACTAATGTGGCGCCGTCCGTGCTCAGTAAAGCCCATGGCCCCGAGATTGGCATCGGCCTGCTGAATGTAGGCATCGATACTTGGATGTTTGGCTACATCCGACAACTTAACTCGCATCAGAACACTCCCTATCCTAGATTAGTCCCACTGAAAGCCATTCACAGCCCTGATCCAGTACTCACGCATATCCCCTTCATACTGGTCTGCCTCTAAGAACAGGTTAAGGTAGACGACATGGTGCTTTCTTTGAAAAAGAACCGTCCTCAGCATCACCTTTTTGCCATTGGCGCCGGTAGCCTCATAGGCATAGAAATGTGTTTTCAAACCATTGGAGGTCGTTATTTCACCATTGTTCAGAACTGTAATGTTTTTCACCAGAGGCTTGTAGCGTACATCCAGACTGTTGCGGACAGATTCCACATCTGTTCCGGGCTGGCAATTGACTTCCATGGTGATCGTCCCATTCTTGAAAGTCATGAGCAAAGTATCCATGCCGAAGATGGAGCGCTCAATGTAGTTGTCTGCCCCGGAGGGTATAATGACGCTAAAAGCCGGGTCTTCAACTACGTACCACCAATAACTGGGATGTTCATGCAGGTAGAAATTTCCAGCATGCACCGCCTGGACGCCAAAAAACAAGCATGAGATTATAAGACCAATAATAAAAAGCCTGCGCATGGTAATCCCCTTTCCCTTCCTGTATTTAGAAGAAAACCACCTTAGTGGTGGTTTTGCCACCCAAGGGTGGGCGCTGCCTCAAGGAGGCCAATTCTTCATTGCTTGCTTTGCAGCAGCTTAATCAGCAATTACATGTCCGACTCCGCTGCGGGAGACTTTGATCTCTACTTTGTCAGCAACCTTAAGTGTTACGTAGTCTTCCTTGAGCGCTGTAATCTCGCCATAGATGCCGCCCACTGTAACAATCCGGTCACCCTTCTTCAGCCCGTCAAGCATTGATTTTCTTTCCTTCTGCTGCTTTTGCTGGGGCCTGATGATCATAAAGTAAAACAGCACACCAACGATCAGAAAAGGCAGGAATAAGCCTAACAGTCCGCCGCCTGCTGCAGCCTCACCAGCAGCATCAGCTTGTAAAAAGAACATGCACTTCACCTCCTCCAAAATGCCTACTTTCCTATTTTTCTACTTAGTACTGCAGGTTCCTCTATTTTTCTGCACCAAACACTCCTAAAAACTCGCGACTGTACTCCAATAACCGGTCCTCGGCAATAGCTTCCCTTATTTCCCGCATCAGCCGGGTCAAGAAGGCAATGTTGTGAATTGTGGTGAGGCGAATGCCCAACACCTCGCCCGCCTTCAGCAGATGGCGGATGTACGCCCGGGAAAAGTTCCTGCAGGCATAACAGCGGCAGTCTTCCTCGATGGGCCTGAAGTCTCTGGCATAGGGCAAATTGCGAATGGCCATGTTCCCCTGACGGGTAATGACCATGCCATGCCGGGCAAGCCGCGTGGGCCAGACACAGTCAAACATGTCCACTCCCCTCATCACAGCCTCTACCAGACAGTCGGGGGAACCGACCCCCATGAGATAGCGAGGCTTGTCTTTGGGCATAACCGGGATGAGATCATCCAGAACCTCATACATAATGTCCTTGGGCTCTCCCACACTCAAGCCGCCGATGCCGTAGCCTGGAAAGTCCAGTTCCATGAGTTCTAAAGCGCTTTCTCTGCGCAGATCATGGTACATGCCGCCCTGCACAATGCCAAAAAGGGCCTGGTCTTCACGGGTATGGGCCTTTTGGCAGCGCTTGGCCCAGCGAGTGGTCAAGTCTTTCGACTCCTTTACGTAGTCCCGATCAGCGGGATACGGTGCACATTCATCAAAAGCCATGATTATGTCCGCGCCTAAATCCATCTGGATCTCCATGGATTTTTCCGGGCTGATAAAATGCTTTGAGCCGTCCAAATGGGACCGAAAGTGAACCCCTTCTTCAGTGATCTTGCGCAGAGGTCCCAGGCTGAACACCTGAAACCCGCCGCTGTCCGTCAGAATTGGGCGATTCCAGTTCATGAACCGGTGCAACCCCCCCGCCTCTGCCACCACATCGCTGCCTGGACGCAGATAGAGATGGTAGGTGTTGCTGAGAATTATCTCCGCACCCAAATCCTCCAGTTCATGGGGGGCCATTGTTTTCACTGTAGCCTGCGTTCCCACAGGCATGAACACTGGAGTCTGAACAGAGCCGTGGGTCGTTTCCAGCCGTCCCAGGCGAGCCCTTGTTGTACTTGATTCCGATAACACTGTGAAATTTAAAGGCACGTGGATGCTCCCTTCAAACCAGCAGCATGGCGTCTCCGAAACTGAAGAAACGATACTTTTCTGCTACAGCATGTTCATAGGCTGTCTTGATGGTTTCTTGGCCTGCAAAGGCTGAAACCAGCATCAGCAGACTGGATTTTGGCAGATGAAAGTTGGTCAGCAGCACATCGACAACATTGAAGCGGCAGCCTGGATAGATAAAAATATCTGTCCAGCCGGAACCCGGACGCACCTGCCCCTGCCCATCGCTTAAGGTTTCCAAAACCCTCACAGTTGTTGTGCCGACAGCAAAAACCCGCCCTCCGGATCGCAGGCGGTCGTTGATGATCCTTGCATTCTCCTCGGTAAGCTCATAGTACTCTTCATGCATCACATGATCTTCTACTTTATCCACTTTGACTGGCCTAAAAGTACCCAAGCCCACGTGCAAAGTGAGGGGAACTACAGCCACACCCAGATTTTCGATCCGGCCTAACAGCTCTGGAGTAAAGTGAAGCCCTGCTGTAGGCGCCGCCACTGAACCCGACTCTCTGGCATACACCGTCTGATAGCGCTCAGGATCATCAAGCTTCGCGTGAATATAAGGCGGCAGAGGCGTTTCCCCCAGCTGTGCCAGTATTTCCTCAAAATCTCCAGCAAAGGAAAATTCCACAAGCCGTCCGCCGCTCTTGGTCACATCAAGCACTTTGCACGACAGAAGCGGCGAAAACACAATTTCGGCACCTGGACGAGCCCTTTTGCCCGGCTTAACCAACACTTCCCACTGGCCTGCCCCAAAGGGCCGCAAAAGCAAGATTTCAACCAAACCCGGCTGCTGGCGGCCTGACTGGCCGCCGCGGCTGTTGCGCCCAAACAGGCGTGCCGGAATCACTCTCGAGTTGTTCAAGACCAAAACATCCTCAGGCCGCAGATAATCCATGATGTCCGGAAAACTGCGATCCTCCAAAACAGCGGTATCTCTATGAACCACCAAGAGTCTGGAATGATCGCGCTGCTGCAAAGGAGTCTGGGCAATTAGTTCATCCGGCAGTTCAAAATCAAAATCGTCTACTCTCATAGTTTAGATCAAAGGTCTCCTTTAAATCCTGCTACAGAAAAATCAATATTGTACAAATCAGTTCGTCTTGCCGGATTGAGATTGTCTCCTGTCCACCTTGCCGGAGTTAACGCCGGCTTGCCCGAATCAACGCTTGCCTGCAGGCTTGGCGTCCTGCCCAGGGAGTTCACTGCCTCTTCAGCCTCGGATGGATCACCCATGGTCAACCTGGTCTCAGGCCGCTGGGGGATCACTGGACTGGCTGTATCCGAAGTGGACGGCATCTGGATGGCAAGATAGCGTGAAGGCGTAATTCCTGCCAACTTCGCTTCAGTCTGCAGCGACCTGGGCACTTCCCAGATGCGCACCTGAGCCAGCTGCCTTGATTCGAAGGCGTCCACGACAGCACGCTCAATCTCTGCCTGCGCTCCTGTCCCGCCGCCCCGATTCATGGACTCTGTCAGCTCAACCGCCTGATTTCTTTGGGAGGCAATGGTCACCACTACCTCATCCTGCGACCTTCCGGCGTAACCCATTTTTTCAGCCTGGCTGGCAATTTTCGTCAACGCAGTTTGCAGATCATCGCCTACAACATTCAGGTTGGATGCCAGCTCCCGGCCATCCCGATTCAACCCTTCAATCTTTAAGACTTCCCTGTTTTCAGCGATCTGCAGCTCCAGGCTTGAATCCATATCCAGAGTGATAACAAACTCAGGTGTCAAAGTTGTGGGCGCCAGGTTTTCGGTAAGCAGGGGCCACGTGCCCAGTAAGGTCAGGAACAGTGTAGCAGCCAGACCTAATTGCCAGATGCTCAGCCGCTCTCTCTTGGGGTCAAAGCGAATTTCCTGTCCTACCTGTACGTGCTTCTTAAAAGGGACCTTGACAAACTCCCCCTGAGAGGTCAGTACAATAACTTGATTTTTGGGTCCTATTTCAACAACAACCCCACTGCGTCTCACTTGGGTCCCTCCTTTCACACTGGTCGATTCAGGTACTCCTGTAGATGGTAAAAATCACCAATTAAGATAAGAGTCAGGGAAATTATGTACTTCCGCTGCCGCTCAAGGGTCTTGCGGCTTACCTCAACCCGCTCTTCCAGCTCTTTTAGGGGCAGCGACTTCTTGGTAGTGAGGTACGCCAAGAGCTCTGGATCCCCCGCTAATACTTTGGCCACCTGTAAAGCCCGATCACGGGCATCCTGGTGCTTAGGCGAGACCTTGACCAAATCGGAAAAGCGAATTCCATAATGGCTGAGCAGCTGGTCAAGGCGGAAGATTTCTTCCCGTCGCTCTTCTGTTTCTTCCTGGATCTGCAGGACGGTCTGGGCTTCCTTCGACTCGATCTTCTGCAGAACACTGTCTTCCTGTTCCTCACGTTCAAAGCTGGACAGGGGAATCTCATCTGTTCTTTTGCTTTGCCGCCTAAAATGGTCCACCATCCGGCGCTTAATCACAATTTCTGCAAAACTGAAAAAAGATGCGCCCCCGTCGACGTTATAGGAATCGATAGCCTCATTGAAGGCAATCATAGCGATGCTGGCTTCGTCATCGCGCCCCAGAACAAGGTACTTCTTGCAGGTGCCGGAAGCAACCCGCAAGTAGAAAGGGCGATAGTCCTGCAGGATCTGTTCACGAACTCGTGCATCTCCCTGTTGGGCCTTGATGACCAGCTCCGTTATTTGACTGCGTTCATCTGCTTGATGTGCATGAGTTGTAGTCATCGCTGAACCTCCCTTGACAAGTTTCGCCAAAACGGTAAGTGGTATGAGGGTGCCCCTCGCAAGTGGAGGGATTACTCATAGCCAAACTCTCTCAGGGCGCCTGGCTTATTGCGCCAGTCTTTCTTAACCTTCACCCACAAATCTAGATAAACTTGGACCCCTAAGAGCCGCTCAATCTGCCTGCGGGCGCCGGTGCCCACTTCTTTGAGCACCCTGCCCTGCTTGCCGATTACAATGCCTTTTTGACTTTCCCGCTCCACATAGATGGTGGCCCGTATGCGCATCAGGTTCCTTTCAGGGTCCTCCTTAATCTCGTCCACATCCACCGCAATGGAATGCGGCACTTCCTCCTCTGTACGAAGGAGCAGCTCTTCCCGGATAAACTCCGCGATAACGAAGCGCTCAGGATGGTCGGTGATCCAGTCTTCCGGGTAGTACTGGGGCCCCTCTTCTAAGCGATCTACGATCTGCTCAACCAGCTCCGGCAAATTGGTCCCCTGCAGCGCAGAAACCCCCAGAACGGCTGCAAAATCACGCTTTTCTGCCACTTCCCTTAAAAAAGTCTGCTGCTCGTTGGAGTCTGCCTGATCAGCTTTATTGGCAACTAAAATCACCGGCTGCGTTACATCTTCCAGTTCCCGCAAGATGTGATCCTCACTTGCGGTCCACCGGCCCATCTCTACCAGCCAGAGCACGACGTCCACGTCCTCAAGTGCATTAAAGGCGCTTTTCACCATATATTCTCCCAATTTGTGCAGGGGCTTGTGCAGTCCAGGCGTATCCAAAAAGACGATTTGAGCATTTTCCAATGTCAGGACGCATTGAATGGTGTTGCGCGTTGTCTGCGGTTTGTTGGAAACAATGGCTACTTTGTGGCCCAGAAGGGCATTGAGGAGGGTGGACTTTCCCACATTTGGGCGTCCGACAACCGCGACAAAGCCTGAACGGTACGCTTTGGTTTCCTTGGACATTAGTGCCTTCCTTCCATTCTCATATCTTTCGCGGAAAACGCATCCGGCAAAAGCTTTTCCAGAGTGGTCTCCACGATTTTTCCTGCAAGATTCCCTAGATAGACAACAGTATCTGGATCAAAAAACTCAGCCATCACTTGCCGGCAGACACCGCAAGGCGTCACCACATCAGGCGAATCGGCAACCACAGCTATGGCCGAGAATTTCGTTGATCCTTCGGAAATCGCCTTGAAAATAGCGGTCCGTTCCGCGCAATTCGAAGGGCTGTAGGCTGCATTTTCAATGTTGCAGCCGCTGAAGACCCTGCCTTGGCGATCAAGAAGAGCGGCACCCACCTTAAACTTAGAATAGGGCACATATGCTCGTTCCCGAGCTTTGACAGCTGCATCCATCAGTTCCTTGCCTGTCATGTTCATCCCGCCTTTAGGGCAATATATAGTCTTTGAATATAAGATAACCGATCCACAGCGCCACCAGGGCAGCCACCAAGACTGCACCAGCTGCGATATTCTTAACCATTCCAGCTAATGGATGATATTCCTTGGTTATCAGGTCCACTGCTTTCTCAACGGCAGTATTGACCAGTTCCGCAACAAACATCATGCCGATGACAAGAAGGAGAATTGCAAACTCCAGGCGCGTTACAGCCAAAGCCTTGGCCAACACAATGACCAGGAGCCCGCAGGCAGCATGAATCCGCATGTTCCTCTCGGTGCGCAGGACATTTAGAACACCTCTCAAGGCATCCTTAACGCTGTCGTAGAGACTTCGATGCTTCACCTTCAATCTCTCCCCAAGTCAAGCTCCCTTAAGATCCTCTCCTCCTGTTCCCGCATGCGCTTTTGCTCTTCAGGACTGTCATGATCATAGCCCAGCAGGTGAAGAAAACCATGAACCGCCAGGTACATGACTTCGCGGTTGACGTCGTGTCCGTATTCTGCTGCCTGGTCCCTAGCCCTCTGCAAAGAGATTATTATATCTCCAAGCATGCGGGGCATTCCAGGCACCGCCTCAAAGCCCCCGTCATCATCCTGGGGAAAAGAAAGTACATCTGTAGGTGCATCGATTCCCCGATAATCCCGATTGAGCATTTGGATCATGCCGTCATCCACGAAAGTGACACTCACTTCTGTAAGGGCCGAGAGACCCTCCAGGCGGGCGGCTGCTTTAAAGCCCCGGATAATGAGCTCTTCATATGCGCTCACATCCTCCGCTTCCAGCTCACTGTTTATCAGAACTTCCATTCTTCGCCTTCTTTCCTTCCAATTCTTCTTTGGTAATCTGTTCGGGATATTCCACACGGGAATGGAACATGCCCAAAATGACCTTGGTAAAGGCGTTAGCTATCCTGTCCATATCCTGGAATGTCAGTTTACTTTCATCCAGCTCGCCGGAGTTGAGGCGATCCTTGATAATCTTGCGGACCAGCCCCTCAATCTTACCTGGATTCGGTTTGGAGATAGACCGGACCGCAGCTTCGGTTGCATCTGCTAAAGAGACAATGGCAACTTCCTTGCCTTGGGGCTTAGGACCGAGATAGCGGAAATCTCTCTCTTCAACTGAATCGTCATCACTGGCCTCGCAGGCCCGATGATAGAAATAACGTACCAGGTCTGTACCATGATGCTGGGCAATAAACTGGGTGACAACCGGCGGCAGCTTAAACTCATTCGCCAGCTCCAGCCCGTCCTTGACATGCGAGGTAATAATCAGAGTGGACAGTGAGGGCGCCATTTTGTCATGGGGGTTATCCATGCCAACCTGGTTTTCTACGAAGAAATAAGGCCTCCTCAGCTTCCCGATGTCATGATAATGGGAACCAACCCGTGCCAGCAAGCCGTCTGCCCCGATGGCCTCGGCTGCAGCTTCGGCCAGATTGCCTACGAGAATACTGTGATGGTACGTCCCCGGTGCCTCGACCATCAAACGCCTCAGGAGGGGGTGGTTCGGGTTGGACAGCTCGAGCAGGCGAATTGGTGAGGTGATCTTAAACAGGCTCTCCAAGTAGGGCAAAGCCCCCATGGTTACAATAGAGGCTAAGACTCCGGAAAGAAGACCAAGGTAGCTGTGGAGAATGAGCTGAGTGTCCTGGCTTACCAGGCCAAGGGCAATCATCAGGAATACATTGGCCCCGCCTACAATAAAACCAGCCCGCATCACATCTCCCCGCTGGCTGACCTTAGACACGCTGAGCACCGCAACCAGGCCCCCTACCAAGGCCAACACAGTAACTGCCCAGTTCATTTCAAAGACCAGTCCCAGCAGGACGGCCAGGACTATGGCTGCAATGCTGGCTGCACGGGCATCCAGCAGCAAAGTCAAGAGCAGACCCAGCAAAGCAGAGGGGTTGAGGTAGGCGGAACCTGGCCACGAAATCATGCTGAACAGCTTGCCGATGGCCAGAACTGCCACCAGCACGGAGCCTATCAGGGCCAGCTGCACACAATTTTTCAACAGCTCACGCCGTTCTTGATACAAGAATACACCCATCAGTGCCGATACTGCAATTACTGCCAAGCCCATGCCTGCCAGCACACCATAATCGCGCCCGGTCTTGATCAGGCCCACATCTGTGAGGAGCTCGATATGCTCAGGACGTACCACATCGCCCTTGCGAACTATGATTTCACCCTGCATAATATGGACCGGTTCCACTGATTCCATCGCCTGCTGGCGGGCTGCGTTCACTTTTTCAGTATCCAGGACCAGATTGGGCTGAATCAGTTGCCGGCCGATGATGACAGCTGCGTGGGCGAGTTCGCCCCGGAGGCTGCTGCGGTCCACGCTTGCTTCAAAAGCGTCTCTTGCGTCCCGCAGGCCGTCTTCGCTGATTCTCTCTTCCATCGCTGCCAGCACCAGATCGGTTGTGGTCTGGGCAAACTGATCGAACTCTGCATAGGTGAGAGCAACGATGCTTTCTAGAGTATCCTTGGGTATCTCAACTTTCCAATCCCTGATCAGCCTGCGGTCTATCTCTGACACAGAAAGTGCCTCAGGTACAGATTCGAAACCTGGATCTTCTACCGGCTCAGGTGCAATTCCCAAGCGGAGCAGATTGAGAATACCGGTAATGTTCTCTTCCACACGCAGGGCGATGGCGGGGTTGATCAGATAAAAACTTGGATCTTCGTTGGCCTCCAAGACAGCTTGTCTGGCCGCTTCCTCCCTCAAGCGTTCTGTTTCCAGGGTGTTGACGGCAGTAATGGGAGCCGCCAAATCCTTCTTTGCCACCTGCCCCACTTCTACCTGCACCCCCTGGGGCAGTGCATTAATCAGCAGAACAGCGAGAAGACAAACGGCAATAACGGCACCGATTAACCATTGCCGAAAGGTAGTTTTCTGAAACAGCTCTGACCAAAGCTGTCTTTGTTTAGGATTGCTCTTTTTCTTGCGTTTCACGTCGGGCCTCCTAGGAATGCGACTTGTCGAAGAGATCGTAGGCTTCAATTATTCGCTGTACCAGCGGATGACGGACTACGTCACTTTCGTTGAGATAGCAGAAACCAATTCCATCCAGGCCTTTGAGGATCTTCTGAATCTGAATCAGACCTGAGGTTTTTCCCCTAGGCAAGTCCACTTGAGTAATATCACCCGTAATCACTGCTTTGGATCCAAAGCCGAGCCTTGTTAAGAACATCTTCATCTGCTCAGGCGTACAATTTTGAGCTTCATCAAGAATAATAAAACTGTCATCTAAAGTTCTGCCCCGCATATAAGCCAGTGGGGCAACTTCAATGATGCCCTTTTCACGGTATTTCACATAGGTTTCCTGCCCTAAAATATCATAGAGTGCATCATACAAAGGGCGCAAATAAGGATCCACCTTGTCCTGCAAATCTCCGGGCAAAAACCCTAAATGCTCGCCGGCTTCCACCGCCGGACGCGTCAAGATCAACCGCTCGACTTCCTTCTTTTTCAGACTGGCAACTGCTGCAGCCATGGCCAGGTAGGTTTTCCCGGTGCCGGCGGGACCTATGGCAAAGACAATGTCGTTGCGGGAAATTGTATCAATATAATGCCTCTGACCGGAAGTTTTCGGCCTAATGGTTTTTCCTCTATGGGTGGTGACCACATTCCCTGCACTGAGTTCAGTCAAGTCGGTGGACTCTCCATTCTCACTCAACTTTATGGCATAATAAACATCGTGACTTGTCAAATTTGTACCTAAGCCAGCCATGTTGCTTAAGGCCTTCTTGGTCTTAACCACCGCTTCGTCTGAACCGCTGATCAGCAAATCCAAACCCCGAGGTACAATTTTCACGCCAAAAGCAGCCTCCACCAAGCGAAGATACTCATCCCGCATGCCGCTGACTGCTTGGGCATGTTCGTTATCCCGAAGACGCAAGATCTGAGTCAATGCATCAACCATCCTTTTAGTGTCATCTGCCCTTATTATAAGCAAAATGGGACTGAAGTGCAAATTAATGAGTCATAAACAGGCCGATCTCCTCGAGCACTTCTACCTGAACCGTAACGCGGATCCCGTCAGCATCTGCAACCGCCTCAACCCAGCTGCGCTCCTCCAGGACTAGCTCTTCTGCAACTCCTTGCCGCCGCAGACTCTCCCAGGCAAGTTCATAGGCGGCTCTTTCTGCTTGGTCCCTGGGGACAGCGGTTCTGACGTACTCCACTTCATGATAGTTAATCCTCGACCAGTTAATGGGCACTAAAGCCCGCCCCAGTGAAAGGCTCCACTCTCTGGCTTCACGCAGATGGGTTTCTTCAGGATAACTTCGGCCAAGGGGGACGCGCAGCGGACCAATGGCAAGCACATACTGGCGGTGACTGCGTCCTGTCTTTACCGCTTCCCATCTGGACAGAGCCGCTTCGCCCACTCCTTCATACCAAACCCTGCCCTTAACCACACCCTGGGCTGCTCCAAACTGCTTTACTCCTCTATGGTCATAGTATTCCCCTGAGATCAGAAGCTCTCCTTTGCGCACAGTGCTGCCGTC
This sequence comes from Bacillota bacterium, assembly GCA_012518325.1. Classification (GTDB taxonomy): domain Bacteria; phylum Bacillota; class Limnochordia; order Darwinibacteriales; family Darwinibacteriaceae; genus UBA5420. The sequence continues at coordinate 2,236 of JAAYSR010000092.1, read as the reverse complement.
CCTTACCTGCGGTGTTCCCCTCAGGACGAGCAGTTCGGTGATTAGTGCATCCGCCGCTGCATAGATATGGCCAGGACCAGCCTGTTCCACATCCAGTCCATCCCGCTCTGTCAGGATGACTTCCAGCTTGACTCCTTGTACCTCCACTTGCGCCCAGGCCAGGTCGGGAAAACGCTTGAGAAGCTCTACCTCAATCAGCCGGGGCTGGACTGCACTGCGCACCATGCCTGCCCTTAACTGAAGATCCTCCAGCGCTTCCTTCAATGTTTCCGCGGCCAGGGTACTGTTGCCGGAAACTTCAATAAACCAGATGAAGTTGGCTAAATACATGATCAGCAAAAACGACAGTAGGCAGCCTATTGCCAAGAATCCCCGCAGTTTGAATCTGCGAAGAAGAAAAGGAGCTCCATGCTTGTCTAGGATGGACACGCTGATATGGCTGTCCCTGACAAGGGGCCGAAGGCGCCGGAAGTCTTGTACTCGAAGCCTGGCGATAACCACGTCACTCGTGAGGCGCTCGACCTGGAACAGCACAATATCCAGGTCAGCTATTTTGTTGAGCAGGCGTTCCAAACCCGGTCCCCTCAGGCGAATTGTCACATATCCCTGCCACCACAGCCATAGAGAGGTCATTTTAGCATCACCTGCCGAATGACGCCTAAGATTTTTATTTCACTCGAGGAAAATGAGACAATCTCCAAATCTTCGCCCGTGATCTCAATCAGACCCTGGGAGGATCGGGTCTTGATACACGTAGTCGTATACTGGACCAGGCCTTTGTGATTAACGATCTTTGCCTCCGTATCGCCAAACAGATGAATGGCGGCCTGGTCCAGCAGGACCGCAGGCGGCAGGTCAAAGGTCTGGGCAAATTTTCGTTTCAGCGTATGGCTTACAGCGGACCGCATTGTCTACCCCCTCTCTCCTAAAATTATGCAGCAAAAAAAAGGTTAGACCCTTATGGCCTAACCTTCCTGAATGCATTTCTTTCCGCAGCGGTTACTCTGCGATATAGCGTCCGTCCTTGAAGTATACGGGCTTGCCTTCCCGGGCGGAAACATAGATTGCCTCGAGAATCTCAGTTACAACGGCTGCTTGTTCCGGCAGCACCCGCGGTTCAATGTCGTTTAGGATGCTCTCAATCCACAGCCTTGCCTCACGGTCCCCTTCGGTTTCCCTGGTTCCATCGTAAAAGGCTACGCCGCCAGAATCCAGCTCTGGCTTTTTGGTGTAGAGCTTGCCGAACTCCTCACCGTTGATACGGAGCCCGTCCTCCATGTCCGCTCCGCCTTCCGTTCCGTGGAGAATTGTTCTGGCTTCACCTACAAACAGGGTGTTCAGTGCCCAGCTGGACTCCAGGATAATGGTTGCGCCGTCCTCCATCACAACAAAGCCAAAGGCAGAATCTTCCACCTGGAACTTCTCCGGATCCCATGGTCCCCAGGCATTAGCGGCATTCTTCCTCTTGTTCAGCTTGTGGTAGACAGTGCCGACAACATATTTCGGCCTGTAATTGTCCATCATCCACAATGTTAGATCAAGGGCGTGAGTGCCGATATCAATGAGGGGTCCCCCTCCTTGCTTCTCTGCATCAAGGAACACACCCCAGGTAGGTACTGCTCTGCGCCGCAGCGCCCTGGCCTTGGCCAGGTAAATCTCGCCTAAGTCTCCCCGCTCGCAGGCCTGCTTGAGATACTCACTGTCAGGGCGGTAGCGGCTCTGATAACCGATAGCCAGTTTCTTCCCGGTGCGCTTGGCCGCGGCCACCATCTCCCTTGCCTCTGCGGCAGTCTTGGCCATGGGCTTTTCGCACATTACATGACAGCCTGCTTCCATAGCGGCAATGCTTATTTCTGCATGGGAATTGTTGGGAGTGCAGACATGCACTGCATCAAGGTTTTCCTTTTCCAAGAGCTCACGATAATCCTCATAAACTCTGGCATCTGCCACACCGTACTTCTCAGCGGCCTCTTCCGCCCTGGAACGCACAATGTCACAGAAGGCAACCATTTCCACACTCTCGAGTTTTGCCAAACCGGGCATGTGCTTGCCGTTGGCAATGCCGCCACAACCAATAATTGCAACTTTCACCTTTTTGTCCACCGACAACGTCCTCCTTGTTCTTGTCTTCCTAACGCATCGGCCAAGGCCTCTTGGCACGAGGTTCTCGTATGATTTCAGCCAGCACTACAGCCTCTTCCCACCGAGTACTCTGAGCCAGTATCTGAGGTTCCGG
>JAAYSR010000091.1 GCA_012518325.1 Bacillota bacterium | reverse complement strand
ATCGTGCGCGTTATTGTAGACGGGTTTGGGATCACCATGGCGCAGATGCGGGTGTTGGCTGAGCTGAAACACCGCCAGGAATGCACCATCGGCGAACTGGCAGATGCCACAGGTTCCGCCCCGGGCAACGCCTCAGCCATGTGCAAAACCCTGGAAAGCAAAGGGCTGGTCACCCGCACCCGCAACACCGAAGACGAGCGGATTGTCATAGTAGCACTGACAGAGGCAGGGAAGAGTCTACTGCAGGAGATCGAACATGAGTTGAGCTCCAAGTGCGATCCTCTGCTCGCAGAGTTTTCCGATGATGATTTTGCCGAGATAGTCACAGGCATGACCAAATTAAATGATGTCGTCAGCCGCATGCAAAATGCGTTCAATGCCAGCTTAAGGAGGTAGATTCGATGCCGGAACCAAGAAAACCGACTAAGAAACCCCTGATTTTCTATTACTTGATTACCCTGGCCGTTCTCTTTGTTGTTAACTTCATAGTCCTGCCCATATTCTTCAGCAGCAAAGTGACAGAAGTGGATTACAGTGTATTCCTGCAGGCCATAGACGAAAACAGAGTGACCCAGGTTGAGCTCAGCGGCGATGGACAGGAGATTATGTTTTTTGCCAAAGACAGACATGGGCAGCTCCAGCCCTACATTACAGTTGCCATGCCGGATCCTGACCTTTTGGACCGGCTCCGGGCCAGCGAAGCAAATATCCAGTTTTCCAGGATCAAGCCCCGCCAGCCCTCGCCCTTCCTTACTTACCTGTTCAGTTTGTTTGTACCTATTCTGCTGATTTTTGGCCTGGGCAGACTGTTTTCCAAGCAGCTGCAGCAGCGCATGGGCAATACCATGGCCTTCGGTAAGAGCAACGCCCGCATCTATGTGGAAGCCCAGACCGGAAAGACCTTTGCAGACGTGGCGGGACAGGAAGAGGCCAAGGAAGCGCTGACTGAAATCGTTGACTTTCTCCATAACCCCGAGAAGTACGCCAGTATCGGCGCCAAGCTGCCCAAGGGCGCGCTCTTGGTTGGCCCCCCTGGTACCGGAAAAACCCTCTTGGCCCAGGCGGTGGCAGGCGAAGCCGATGTACCCTTCTTCTCCATCTCTGGTTCAGAGTTTGTGGAGATGTTCGTAGGTCTAGGTGCAGCCAAGGTCCGTGACCTCTTCAAGCAGGCCGATGAAAAGGCCCCTTGTATCGTCTTCATAGACGAAATTGACACTATTGGAAAAAAACGGGGTGACGGCGGGTTTTCGGGCAATGACGAACGGGAACAGACGCTGAATCAGCTCCTGACCGAGATGGACGGCTTTGACAGCCGCAAAGGTGTCGTTATCTTGGCGGCCACCAACCGGCCAGAAGCCCTCGACCCCGCCCTCCTCCGTCCTGGGCGCTTTGACAGGCGCATTCCTGTTGAACTTCCTGACTTGAGGGGACGGATAGCAATTCTGGAAGTGCACGGAGCCAGGGTCAATATGGACCCCAATGTAGATTATGAAGCAATTGCCCGGGCCACAGCCGGCACCTCAGGCGCCGACCTGGCCAACATAGTCAACGAGGCCGCCCTGCGGGCGGTGCGCATGGGCAGAAGCCGTGTAACACAAGGGGATCTGGAAGAAAGCGTGGATGTCGTCATCGCCGGCTATCAGCGCAAGAATGCCATGATTTCCCCGCGGGAAAAGGAACTCATCGCTTACCACGAGATTGGGCACGCTTTGGTCGCTGCCAAGCAGACGGGCTCTGCACCGGTGACCAAAATTACCATTATCCCCCGCACTTCCGGGGCCCTGGGCTATACCATGCAGGTAGAAGAAGAGGAACGCCACTTGATGAGCAAGGAAGATGCCATGAACCGCATCGCGACATTAACCGGCGGACGGGCAGCAGAGGAGCTCGTCTTCAACACTGCTACCACCGGGGCTGCCAATGACATCGAAAAGGCTACAAAACTGGCCCGGGCCATGGTAACCCGCTATGGCATGAGCGAACAGTTCGGCATGGTGGCTTTTGAAACCCTGGCCAACCCCTACCTTGGCGGAGAGACCACCCAAATCTGCTCCAGTGAGACATCAGCTGAAATTGACAAAGAAGTAATCAGGCTTGTCAAAAAGGGACACGAAAAAGCCATAAACATTCTCAAAGACAATATGGATAAGCTCCATGAGCTGGCCAGAGAGCTCCTCAAGAGGGAAACCCTCACCGGAGAGGAGTTTATGGAGATCCTCAGAAGCTAGGCATGGGAAAAAACCTCCAGGTTTCTCACAACCGAACCGGGAGGTTTTTTTGTGCCTGTTCTGGTAAAAATATGCTAAAGGAGGTTTGGTCAATGCTTCAATCCCCCAATACACTGCGGCAATGGTTAGAGGAAAACAAAGACAGAGAGCTCATTATTAGAAAAGAAGAAGATGGGCGGCAGAACAGAATCACTATCCGGCTCCAGGATGTAGACATGGTTCAGCATAATGATACCGACGACTATCTATCGGAACAGGCACTGCTGCTAAGGGGTCCCGGCACGGTGCGTACAGGGGAGGGCCTGGAACCTCTGCCGTCAGATGTCTTTGAGATTTCACTTACAGACAGGTGGTCAGCTTCGGCCAACCACCGCAGTCTGCAGCTCCAAACCGAAAGGGCGGAATACTCAATTGAACTTAACAAACTGAGTTTTTAAATATTTTTCGCTGAAAAAGGGAGATTCGGTCCAGTCTGGAATACATTACCAACATTGGAGAAAAGGAGGCTTCCCATGACATATCACAGCAAGCCTGCAACCTATGTTGGCAGTGTAAGGCTGAGGGTCGAAAGCGTTGAACGCTCTTTGCGCTTCTATCAAGACCTTTTAGGCTTTAAGATTCTCAGGCAGGAATCGAACTCAGCTGCACTTACAGCTGATGGAAAAACCGAGCTTCTTTCCCTGGTGCAGCCAGAAGGCATCAAGCCAAAACAGGAAAGAAGGGCCGGCCTCTACCACTTTGCCATTCTGCTTCCGGACCGTTCTCACTTGGCCTGGCTTGTCAACCACCTTGCCAAAGGGGGGGTCCGTTTTGGCTCCGCCAACCACCTGGTAAGCGAAGCCATCTACTTTGAGGATCCAGACGGCAACGGAATTGAAGTCTACTCCGATACCCACCCATCCACCTGGATGTGGAGCGAAGAAGGAGTGGACATGTCCTCTATACCTTTAGACTTCGACGACCTGCTCCAGACCGGCAGGGCACAAAAATCTCCCTTTGCAATGCCCGAGAAAACCATCATCGGCCATATCCACCTGCACGTTTCTGATCTAGGGGAAGCGGAAAGGTTTTACACCCAGGGGCTGGGGTTTGAAGTAGTTCACCGCTACAGGGACAGCGCGCTTTTCCTCTCGACTCAGAAATATCATCACCATGTTGCCCTGAACACCTGGAATGGAGAAGGTGCACCGCCCACATCCGAAGACAGCGTCGGTCTGGACTGTTTCACCCTGGTCTTCCCGGACGACGCCGTTCGGCAAACCGCCCTTGCAGATCTTCGGCGGCTGGGAGCAGATATTCGCACGGCACATGAAAAAATCACAGTCCGAGACCCGTCTGGCAATTGCATTGAACTTGCCCTGTGATGCAAATAAGACTCCTGCAGCTTGCGCTGCAGGAGTCTCTCGTTCTCTGAGTTCTAATAGGCTAAGCCAAGGCCGACCATAATTCCATGGCCTGTATGGCCGTTATACATATAACCTGCATGGGCTGTGCCAATGCCGACATGGTACTTGACACGAACACTGAGCATCAGCCCCTCAGGGAGTTTAGCCGCAGTGCCCAAAAAGCTCCAGGGGCCCTCTCCATACTCGGCACTGATACCCAAGGCAACGCCGTTGGTCAGTTCGGTAGTGTTCTCCTCGACTATCACCGTT
>JAAYSR010000090.1 GCA_012518325.1 Bacillota bacterium | reverse complement strand
GGATTTGCTGCACTTTGCACTTTAGCTGCACTGCCTCCCCTGGACGCGGGCTGGAACCTGGAATCCTGGGGCGTGCTGGCAGTTTTGGCGATGCATGAAGTGGTAATCGGGCTTTTGCTTTCTTTAGTTGGTATCCTGGTCTTTTCCATCGTAAACTTTGCTGGCCATTATGTTGATACGCCCATCGGCTTTGGCATGGCATCCGTTTTTGATCCCAGCATAGGGGGGCAGGTGCCGGTCTTTTCGCAGTTTTACTACATTCTTGCCGTGCTGATTTTCCTGGCTGTTGATGCCCATCTCTGGCTGATTCAGGCAGTTCGTTACTCTTTTGCAGTAATTCCCTTCGGCAGCCTGGTCAGGATGGAACCGGCCTTCGAGCTGATCATGGATCTGGTCAAGCAGATCTTTATCATCGGAATGCAGATTGCCCTGCCGATTACGGCGACTATTCTGCTCACCGACATCGGACTGGGGATCGTGATTCGTGCGGTTCCCCAAATCAACGTCTTTGTCCTGGGGTTTCCCATCAAGATTTTAGTCGGCATGATCGTTGTCTTTTTCGGCTTGCCTACTTTCGTCCATATTGCCGGCCAGCTGTTTGCCGTGGACGGGCTCTTGTTCCGCTACTTCCAAAGTTTGCTGGCTTTAGGGGGGAGCTAAGTGGCAGAGTATCGCATGAACCTGCAGCTGTTTGCAGGTGAGAAAACTGAGCCTGCGACTCCCAGGCGCCGGGAAGAGGCGCGGAAAAAGGGCCAAGTGGCCAAGAGCGGCGAAGTGGGTACCGCTTTGATGGTTTTAACAGGCGTTCTGCTCTTGAACGCTCTGGCTCCATACATCGGCAGGCATTTGAGGGAGACTGTGCAGTACTTTTTAGAGAACATGGCTCACTGGGAAGGGGATTTCCTGGGGTTTCAGCAGATGTTCCTATTTGGCCTGGCCAAGCTGGGCCTGATTGTAGGGCCCATCCTCCTTGGCTTCCTGGCAGTAGGGTTTTTCAGTCAGGCAATGCAGGTTGGCTTTTTCGCATCATCTGAGCCCCTTTTGCCGAAGTTTTCCCGGATCAATCCCATTGAAGGCTTTAAGAGGATCTTTTCCAAAAGGGCTTTGGTGGAGTTCGCCAAGTCAGTGGCTAAGGTAATGCTGGTGGGTTACTTGGTCTACAAACATGTGCGTTCTAATTTGGAGTGGTTTCCCCAAATCAGCCTGTTTAGCTTGGGAGACAGCATTGACTTGATTATTAGCAGTATTTATCGCCTGGGGCTCCAGGTAGGGCTCTTCCTGCTGATCATTGCCGCCGCTGACTACTGGTGGCAGAGGCGGGAGTTCGAAGAAAGCATTAAGATGTCTAAAGAAGAGATTAAAGAAGAGTACAAGCAGATGGAAGGCGATCCCCAGGTTCGCTCGAGAATTCGCCAGCGCCAAAGGCAGATGGCGGCTCAGCGCATGATGCATGCGGTTCCCACTGCTGACGTGATCATTACCAACCCTACTCACTACGCCATCGCCATCAGCTACAAACCGGAGGAAATGTCTGCACCGCAAGTTGTAGCCAAGGGCATGGGTCTGATCGCCCAGAGAATCAAAGAAGAGGGCAAGAAGTACGGCGTGGCCACGGTAGAGAATCCAGAGCTGGCCCAGGCTCTTTACAAGACCACCGATATTGGGCAGGAGATTCCGGTAGACCTTTATCCTGCGGTGGCAGAAGTTTTGGCATTTGTCTATCGTCTCAAGAAGAAGACTGTCTAGTTTGGCGTAAAGGATGGTGAACATGGCGAAAATATCAACTCCTGCAGGGCGCAGTATTGGACGGATCAGTGACGTATCTGTCATGCTTGCCGTTGTCATGGTTGTCGTGATGATGGTGCTGCCCCTGCCTCCAGCAATTTTAGACATCCTTTTGGCCGTCAACATCAGTCTGGCACTTCTGATTCTGCTCTTGACGATGAATGTCCATGAGCCTTTGGAGATTTCAGCATTTCCGTCGCTGCTGCTGGTGACAACCCTTTTCAGGCTGGCTTTGAATGTATCTTCAACGAGACTGATTCTGCTCACCGCGAATCCCGGCAAAATCATTACTGCCTTCGGTGATTTTGTGGTTGGAGGCAATTACGTAGTCGGTTTTGTTATCTTTCTTATCCTGGTCATTGTCAACTTCCTGGTCATAACCAAGGGTGCAGAGCGTGTTTCAGAAGTGGCCGCCCGCTTTACCCTGGATGCTTTGCCGGGCAAGCAGATGAGCATTGACGCGGATCTCAACTCGGGGCTGATCACTGAAGCCGAGGCACGGCACCGGCGCCAGCAGATCGCCAGAGAAGCAGACTTTTACGGCTCCATGGACGGTGCTACCAAGTTTGTTAAAGGCGATGCCATCGCAGGCATTATTATTACTGTTATCAACCTTTTGGGCGGTTTTGCGGTAGGCATGTTCCAAAAGGGAATGGATTTTTCCGGCGCCCTGAATCGCTACACTCTGCTGAGCGTCGGCGACGGACTGGTGTCCCAAATTCCAGCCCTGCTGCTTTCCACCGCCACCGGTATCATTGTCACCCGGGGCGCTTCCGAGAACAACCTGGGGGCTGAGGTAACCGCCCAGCTCTTTTCCCAATACCGGGTGCTGGCGGCAGCGGCAGGGGTCGTGGGCATCTTCGGTCTAATCGGCGGTTTGCCGCGGATTCCCTTCTTCATCATCGCAGGGCTCCTAGGGGGCCTGGCCTATGGACTGTGGCGTACCGCAAAAAGAGAAGAAGTCCATGAAGACGAAGCGATTGAGCAGGAACAGCTGGCAGAGGCCCGCAGGCCCGAGACGCTTATGTCACTCCTGCATGTGGATCAGATCGAACTGGAGATCGGCTACAGCCTGATTCCTTTGGTAGACGAGGCCCAGGGAGGGGATATGCTGGATCGCATCAGCATGATCAGGCGCCAGTGCGCTCTGGAACTTGGCCTCTTGGTTCCCGTCATCCGCATCCGTGACAACCTCCAGCTTAACCCCGATGAGTATGTGGTGAAGATTAAAGGAATCCAGGTTGGGCGTGGAGAACTAATGATCAACCACTATTTGGCTATGGATGCCGGTGGAGTATCAGAAACAGTCCCCGGCATAGCGACTGTTGAACCTGCCTTTGGACTGAGCGCCCTGTGGGTTGATGCAGCCACAAGGGAGAGGGCAGAATACGCAGGCTATACCGTCGTAGATCCTCCCGCGATTCTGGCAACCCATTTGACTGAGATTATTCGGGACCATGCCCATGAGCTGCTGGGCCGCCAGGAGGTAAAGACACTGATTGACGGTGTCCGCGAAGAATATCCAGCCGTAGTGGATGAACTTGTACCTGATATGCTGACCATAGGCGAGGTCCAGAAGGTGCTGCAGAACCTGCTGCGTGAAGGGGTTCCCATCCGCAACATGGTCACTATTTTAGAGACGCTGGCAGACACTGCCTCAATTACCAGGGACCCGGACTACCTCACTGAGTATGTCCGCGAGGCGCTGAAACGGCAGGTTACCCAGATGTATCTGGAAAAGGATGAGCTGACTGTAGTAACCTTGAGTCCACAGTGGGAGGAAGCCATTTCCGCCGGGATCGAGTATACAGATCGGGGCCTGACTGTGGCACTAGATCCGAGGCAATTGCAGGATCTCTATCAGGCCTTAGCTTTGGCCCTGGAGGAGCATGTGCTGCCGTATCCGATCATCCTGGTCTCGCCGCAGATTCGCATGGCGCTGAAGAGGCTGACAGAACGGGCCATTCCTCGCCTGATTGTACTGTCATACAACGAGATCAGCCCGGATATTCAGGTGAATGCAGTGGGGACGGTGAAATGGAGCCATGAGGGTTAAGAAGTTCACGGGGAAAACCATGCAGGAAGCCGTCGCGAGCTTGCGCGCAGAATACGGGAGCGATGCCATCATATTGCAGACCACTCAAAGGAGGCGCTGGCTGTGGGGGCGTATCGGGCCGAAAGTGTACGAGGTCGTAGGCGCGATTGACCGGGATTACAAGGCCCCGCAGGTCAACTCCAGGCCCCAGGCCCGCGAGGAGGCGCCGGCTAAAGACAATGGTCCTGTGCGGGATACGCCAAAGTTCGACTCCTCCATGTCGGAAGCGGTGCAGAATCTTTACAGGCGGCTGATGCGCCGTGACATTCCCCAAGATCTTACCCAGTCTCTGCTGAGAGAGGTACTGACCCGTCTGCCCAAGCAGGATTGGAATGACGAGGCAAGAATCTGGGAACGCTTAGGCGCCTTAGTTGCCGAACGCATTGTCACAGTGGATCCCTGGGAATTTTCCGGAGGGCAGCGCGTCGTAGTGTTGGTAGGCCCCACCGGGGTAGGCAAGACTACGACAATCGCCAAGATTGCAGCCAATTTTAGTCTGATCGATGCTAAGAAGGTCGGCTTGATTACCGTAGATACTTATCGTATCGCCGCTGTTGACCAGCTGAAAAGATACGCCGAGATCATCGGCATTCCTTTGCATGTGGCCTTTGACCCTCAGGAGCTCAAAGAGGGCATAGCCAAGATGAAGGATCGGGACCTGATCTTGATCGATACCGCAGGGCGCAGTCAGAACAACTTCCTGCAGATTAACGAATTGAAGAATTACCTGCAGGATGTCGATGCAGAAATCCATCTAGTAATCAGTGCCACTACAAAGTCCACCGATGTAGACGAGATTGTCAGAGCATTTGGGCAGGTGTCCATCGATCGGGTGATTATTACCAAGCTTGACGAGACAACGTCCTATGGGGTCATTTTACAGACCTGCCAGCGGACCCGTGCCCCGCTTTCCTTCGTCACCACCGGACAGGGGGTTCCGGAAGATATTGAAGTGGCCACAGGCGAGAAACTCGCTCAACTCATTTTGGGGGACATGTAACATGAAAGATCAAGCAGAAGGTCTAAGAAGACTCGTTAAGCAGCAGAAGGAAGCAGCGCGCGTCATTGCGGTAACCAGCGGCAAAGGCGGGGTCGGCAAGACGAACATCGCTGTTAATCTGGCCCTGGCTTTGCGCGAACGAGATTTCCGCGTCGTGCTTATTGACGTAGATCTGGGATTGGCCAATGTAGATATATTGCTGGGCATTACACCGGCTTTTAACCTGGGGCATGTCCTGCGGGGCGAGAGGACAATGCAGGAGATTATGGCGGAAGGCCCCCTGGGTCTTAAAATTCTCTCAGGCGGCTCAGGCATCACCGATCTGGCCAATCTCAACGGCTGGCGTCTGGAAGTGTTCATTAAGTCCCTCGAACTGCTCAATCGGGAATTTGACTTTGTGATCCTGGATACAGGGGCGGGGATTCACCGCAATGTGCTGAGCTTTGTCTTGGCCGCGACTGAGGTGTTGGTTGTCACCACACCGGAACCGACCGCCATCACTGATGCCTATGGTTTGCTAAAGGTGATCAGGAAGCAAAGGCCGGATGCCAAAGTTCGCCTGGTGGTCAATATGGCGAAAAGTCCGAATGAAGCTCAGCTGGTTGCGGACAAGCTCAACTCGGTGCTCCTGGAGTATGTGCAGTGGGAAGTGGAATACCTGGGCTATGTGCTCCAGGAATCTCAGACCGCCAAGGCTGTTGCAGATCAGCAGCCGGTGCTTCTGGCTTTTCCTACAGCTATGAGCAGCCGCTCCTTCCGGCGGATTGCAGGAATTTTGGCCGGGGAACAGGTCGACGCTGCGTCCATTGGCCTTAAAGGCTTCTTTTCCAAGGTGTATGACTTTTTAAGAGCTCAGTGAGGTTGAGTTATGCAGGTACTACCTAATCAATTAGTGGAACTACATGTTGAAACCAACTCAGGTCTCGAGATTTATCGCACAAGGGTGGAAGATGCCTTTGACGATCTGCTTATTGTAGGGGCCCCTATAAAGCAGGGTGTCCTAGTGCCGATTCGCATCGGAACTCGGCTCAATGTACAGTTCCGGGTGTACAGCAGCGTGAACGAAGGCCGGTACAATAATGAGGCCATTGTGGAGAAGCGGTTCAGGGCTAATGTTCCCCTGCTGCAGCTGCGGATGCTGGGAAGCTGGGAGAAGATTCAGGAACGCCATTTTCTGCGTGTGCCTGTCTCTATTGACTGCCTCTTTGAGGTGTTAAGTGAGGATGAGGCAGAGCGGACTCCCCAGTCCGGCGTGATGCTTGATCTGAGCGGCGGAGGATTCCTGCTTCGCACTTCCCGCCCGCTGCAGCCCAATGATGAAATTCGCGTCTCTTTTAATCTCAAAGACACCCAGATCACAGCGAACGCAGTTGTCGCCCGCCTGGTGGAGGCAGATGCCGGTTTTGATTACGGGATATGTTTTGTGGATATACCTGAACGCCTCCGGCAGGTTATCATTAAGTTCGTTTTCCAGCGCCAAATAGCCTTGGCTGAGCTGACAAGGGACGATCGGGACTAATCCGTGCCCCGTGGGGGTGAGAGCATGCTAACTCAAGATGAACAGCAGCGTCTGGACCAGCTGTGGACTGCCTACAAGAAAAACAACGACCAAGATGCCCGTAATCAGTTGTTAGATGCGTATATTCCATTAGTCAAGTATGTGGCGGGACGGATGGCGATGAATCTGCCCAGCAGTGTAGAAACAGGGGATCTGGAGAGTTTTGGTTTTTTCGGTTTATTGGATGCACTTGATAAGTTTGATGAAACACGCCAAATCAAATTTGAAACTTATGCTGCCACCAGGATCAGGGGGGCGATTCTTGACGGTTTGCGCTCCATGGACTGGGTCCCCCGCAGCGTGCGTTCGAAAATCAGAATGCTGGAAAAGCAAGTCTATGAGCTCACCAATGAGCTGGGGCGCAGTCCCAGCGACAGTGAAGTTGCTGCTGCCTTGGATCTTACTCCGGAGCGCTATTACGAACTGTTAACTGAAGTCAAGGGGGTTAACCTGTTTTCCCTGGACGAGACCATCGCAACCGACAAGGAAGGGGACAGCCTGAAAATTGTTGACCTTGTGATTGACAGCGACGGTTTGCCGGAACACAAGATCGTTGAAACGGAGAGCGTTGAAGAGCTCACGGCAGCGGTGGAAAGTCTTAGTGAGCGGGAACAGCTTGTCCTTGCCCTTTATTACCATGAAGGCCTCACCCTCAAGGAAATAGGTCATGTATTAGAAGTGTCTGAGTCCAGAGTGTCACAGATCCATACAAAGGCTGTTATGACGCTGCGTCGTAAGCTTGCCTAGGAACGGAGGGATCGGAGATGTCCATTAAGTTTCCCGACTTTCAGGTACTTGTTTCCAGGTCAGAGCAGATACCCCGCCCTAATCGGGAGGGGGACCAGACAGGAGCCGCCGGCCGTATGACACCACAGGTTGCTCAGGAGTTTGCCCTGCGCGAACAGAGAGTGGAGAGAAACAGGCAGGCAGACAAGGTCAGAGACCGGGAAGAAGACGAAGATAAGGGCCGGAGGCACCAGCAAGAGGAAGAGGAGCAGGAAAAGAAACGCAGGCCAGGACAGAGGCGGCGGATTGATTTGCGTGCTTAGAGGGGTGGCAGTGCATGGATTATTTTCTCGTGTTCACATTGGGCATAGCGGTGACGGCAGTTGTGTTTTTCATCCTGCGCCCGGGCCTGTTCACCCGGTCCAGTGAAGACTATGCCATGCTTGAAGCCATGGTGGAACAGTCCATGGAGGAGCTGGAAACCAGACAGGCTGAAATTCTGCAGGAAATTGAAGGCAAACACAAAGCCCTCCTGGAGCTGCAGGAGCAGATTATGGCGAGTTTTATTCCGGCTGCCGGGCAGTCGCCTAAAGTCCTGGCCGTTTTGGAGCTGGCCAAAGAGGAAGAAAATGTGAGCGAGATAGCAAAAAAACTCGGCCTGGGCTTAGGTGAAGTCCAGCTGATTTTAGAGTTAAATAAAGGCAGCCAACCCCTTGCTGAACGTGAATAAATGTGCTATATTAGCAAGTGGTGTAAGATTACACACGTTTCTTGACAGGAGACAGGGTTGCCGCTCTGGTTTTGTCCCTGGATGAAGGAAGCGG
>JAAYSR010000089.1 GCA_012518325.1 Bacillota bacterium | reverse complement strand
TTGACGCTGCTGTCTAAGAGAAGTGCGGGGATGCCTAGAATCTCCTGGATTTCATCGGCTAACGCGACATTGGCCGAGTCAGCAGGAGCATAGTGCAGGATTAAATCAGGCTTCTGCTCCAGCACAGTGCCGGCCTGCATTGTTTGGTAGGTTTCGTCCCAGGTGCCCACAGTTGGCAGGTCGTGGTACTGGGGTTGAATGGCAAACTCCAATTCTGGGCTCAAACCTCGGTTCCAGCCGATGATGGAGTCCGGTTCCAGGGCGTAGACCAGGAAGGTTCCCTTTTCCGTTGTGGCCCAGATCTTCTGGACTATTGGCGGCAAGGCAACCAGGCGTCCGCCGTGGTCGGTCAAATAATCTGAGGGCAGCGGCAGATCACTTAGAGCCTTTGGGAAAAGCAGCAGAAAGAGCAGGACCAACAGCGCAGCCTGGCACAATTGCCTTCCTTTTCCCATAGACGTCGCTCCCCTCTGTGAACTTGTCTGACCCTACAATTGTAACTTTATGACAAGGCAGGGACGCTGTCAATGCTTTGGATCCAGCTCAGGCGGAACATGGAAGTTTGCCAGAAAGCGGACAGACTGCAAGCTTGTGGTTTAGGTGGGGTAAGTTGGTCCGTGACAATACCCCCTCTGAGCAGGTATTATGTAGAAAAACCCCTTGTGAAGCGACTTAACTTCAGTCGGTAAGTTAGGGGAGAAATAAAGGGAGGAAATTGGATGTTCAAAAAGTTGTTTCTGGTCACGCTCCTGGTATTGGCTGTGGGCATTGCTGGAGTCAGCGCAGCCGGCACCCAGACGTTGATTGTGGCCCAGGGTGCTGATCCGGTCACACTAGATCCCCACGGGGAAAACGACCAGCCCTCTGCCCGGGTGCGTGTGCAGATTTTTGAAACATTGGTCAATCATGGCTACGACCTGGAAATCGTTCCCGGACTGGCCAAGAGCTGGGAACAGATCGATGAAGTAACTTGGGAATTTAAGCTGCAGGAGAACGTAACGTTCCACAACGGTGATCCTTTTACCGCAGCGGATGTAAAATACTCCTTTGAGAGAATTAAGGAACTGCCGTCCCCGGCAGCGTTCCTGCTTGACTCTGTACAGGAAGTTGTCGTCGTCGATCAGTACACAGTGCGCATTGTGCTGTCGGAACCCTTTGCTCCGATCCTTGCCCACTTGGCCCATCCGTCCAACGCGATCGTTAACCGCCGTTCTGTAGAGGAGGCGGGAGATGATTTCGGGTCGTCAGTGGCTGTGGGGACAGGCCCCTTCGTGTTTGAAGACTGGGTGGCAGGCTCCCATGTAACCCTGGTTCGGAACGAGGAGTACTGGGGCGAACCGGCCAAAGCCGAGAAACTGGTAATCCGCGGCATTCCAGAAAACACCGTCAGGGCTATTGAGCTTGAGACCGGCGGGGTAGACATTGCCTACAACATCGATCCCATGGACGAGCTCCGCCTGGACGGAACACCAGGCATTGTTCTGGACAAATATGAGACGCTCTCCACAAGTTATATCGGCTTTAACGTGAACAAAGCGCCCTTTGACGATGTGCGCGTTCGCCAAGCCATTAACTACGCCCTCGATGTAGAGGCTGTAGTGGATTATATCTACACCGGACAGGCAGTCGCTGCCGGCGGGCCCCTTCCGCCCCTGGTCTGGGGTGCCCTTGATGCGGAAGGTTATGAGTACAATCCCGAAAAGGCCAAGGAGCTTCTGGCTGAGGCCGGCTATCCTGACGGTTTTTCGACAACTCTGTGGACGAATGACAATCCTCAGCGGATGATGATTGCCGAAATGTTCCAGGCAGATCTGGCCGAGATCGGCATTGATGTGGAAGTGCTCGTCGTCCCCTGGGCCACCTATTTGGAGGAAACAGGCAGCGGCAAGCATGATATGTTCATCCTGGGCTGGGTCACGGTAACCGCTGATCCCGACTACGGCCTCTATGCACTGTTCCACAGCAGCCAGTTTGGCGATCCCGGCAACCGTTCCTTCTACGCTAATGAGCGGGTGGATGAGCTGCTGGAGCTTGGCCGGACCGAGGGTGATCCTGAAAAACGTGCCGCGATCTATGCAGAAGCACAGGAGCTCATCATCGAAGAAGCTCCCTGGGCCTTCCTGATTGCCACGATGGAAGTCAACGGCATGCGGGACAATGTGGAGGGCTTTGTGGCCCATCCAGCCGGTCATCATGACCTCTCGACTGTGTACAAGAAGTAATTCGGTGCAGCAAAAAACCAGGGAAGGCCCCAGGCCTTTCCCTGGTCCGCAAGCTGGGTTCAAGGAAAGGTGGTATGCTTGTGTGGCGTTATATCATAAGACGCTTGCTTAGTCTGATTCCCGTCATAATCGGGATTTCTCTTTTTGTTTTCCTGCTCATGCACCTTACACCGGGTGACCCAGCCCAATTAATGCTGGGGGAGGGTGCTCCGGCCCATCAGCTGGAGGCCCTGCGTGAGTCCATGGGTTTGAATAAACCCTGGTATGTGCAGTATCTCAATTGGCTGAAAAATGCTGTCAAGCTGGATCTGGGACGTTCCCTGCGCTCCGGCAAGGCAGTGAGTGCTGAGATTATGGACCGCCTGCCGGCCACAGCCGAGCTGGCTGCAGCTGCGGTGGCGATCGCTATTCTCCTTGGTGTGCCGGTAGGTGTACTGTCTGCCAGCAGGCCGAACTCGACCTTTGACAATGTTGCGATGGTGGGAGCATTGAGCGGTGTCGGCATGCCTGCTTTTTGGCAGGGAATCATGCTGATCCTGGTCTTCTCTGTTTCGCTCCAGTGGCTGCCGTCATCGGGAAGGCTGGGGGGATGGCAGTACCTGGTGCTGCCCGCGATAACTCTGGGAACCGGGGCGACTGCCAGCATCGCCCGCTTAACCCGGTCCGCCATGCTCGATGTCCTGCAGCAGGACTATGTTCGTACAGCACGGGCCAAGGGCCTGCGCCCCTTTATTGTCGTCTATTGGCACGCTCTGCGCAATGCGCTGATTCCGGTTGTGACCATGATCGGGCTTCAGTTTGGCGGGCTGATGAGCGGTGCCGTTCTGACCGAGACCATTTTCGCCTGGCCGGGCATCGGCCGCATGCTGGTGGAAGCAATCAACAACAAGGATTTTCCCCTTGTTCAGGGAACAATTATGACTTTTGCCTTGACCTATGCCTTGGTCAATCTTGGTGTGGACCTGATGTATGCAGTCTTGGATCCGCGCCTGCGATCGACCTATGAATAGAAAGGAGGCGGTACGATGACAGATAAAACTGCTAAGTCACAAAGTCATCTCTCCAGGATTTTTAAGCAATGGAGGCGAAATCGCCGGGCTGTAGCCGGCGCATTTATACTGACTGCCATCATTTTGCTGGCTGTTTTCGCTCCTTACGTTACCAAGCACGAACCCCATAGACAGAACATGCGCAATCGCCTCCAGCCTCCCTCGGGGGACCACATCTTTGGAACGGACCAATTCGGCAGGGATATTTACGCCCGGGTCGTCTACGGGGCCCGGCTATCGCTCCAGGTCGGCTTTTTCTCCATTGGCCTGGCGCTGATTGTCGGCTGTACTTTGGGCCTTCTGGCCGGTTATTACGGCGGAGTCCTGGATAATGTAATTATGCGCTTTGTGGATATCTTAATGGCTTTGCCCGGCTTTTTGCTGGCTTTGGCAATTGTCGCGGCTTTAGGGCCCGGCCTGCAGAATGTGGTGTTAGCTATCGGAGTTTCCTACATTCCCTCCTTTGCCCGGATGATGCGCTCTGCAGTGCTGTCCACCCGGGAGCTGGACTATGTGAGTGCAGCCAAGTCGCTGGGTGCGAAGGACAGACGCATTCTCCTGACCCATGTCCTGCCCAACTCACTGAGCCCAATCATTGTTCTGACTACCCTAAGCATGGCAGGTGCCATTTTGTCCGCTGCGGGCCTAAGCTTTCTGGGCATGGGTGCCCAGCCGCCAACGCCTGAATGGGGAAGCATGATTGCCAATGCCCGTCCCTTTATCCGGGTTTCCCATTGGGCTGTGACAATTCCCGGCCTTGCTATTTTCACCACGGTGATGTGCCTCAATCTTGTAGGTGACGGACTGAGGGACGCTTTGGATCCACGTTTGAAGAATGTCGGCTGATTGCTGAGCTGAGGAACCACTTTCAAATCAGAGCATAGTATGGACTGTTGCAGTATTCGAATACTAGGAGGTCTTTACTATGCTTTCTCTTTTCAAGAAAGAGGACTGGTGGGCGAACTGGTTAGGGGTGTTTTTCATTGGCGGGGCAGCTCTGGGCTTACTGCGCTTCATACCCAAGCTGCCTAAGTGGACAGTGTGGCAGAATGCACTGCCGGCAGACTTGATTGTACCTATTGTGCTGTGGGGCGTGGGACTGGCGGCGTTGACCGGCTTGGCCCTGGGGATCATGGGGGAAAATGTAGGGAAGTATCTGAAGGCCTTTCCCGCTGTTTTCCTCCTGGCAGTGGTATCGTTCTTGATCGGCAACCAGACCACATTGGCACACTATGGATTCAGTGATGTAATCTGGGCCATCGTGCTGGGCATGCTGATCAGCAACTTATGGAAAAAGCCGGCCTGGATTGTGCCTGCCCTCAGGACGGAGCTATTCATTAAGACGGGTTTGGTGCTCCTGGGGGCAGAAATTCTCTTTACTCGGGTGCTTGAGTTGGGCTTGCACGGATTGGGCGTCGGCTGGGTTGTTCCTCCGATCCTGCTGATCTTCATGTATCTTTACGGGACACGGGTATTGAAAATGAAGAGCAAGGCCCTGGTGGCCACCGTGGCTACCTGCACCTCTGTGTGCGGTGTTTCCGCGGCCATTGCCACTGGCGCTGCAGTCAAGGCCAAGAAAGAAGAAATCAGCGCCGCCATTTCAGTCTCGCTGATTGTAACCGTCATTATGATGCTGGGCATGCCTGTTTTGATTAACTGGCTGGGCCTCAGTGAAGCGGTTGCCGGTGCCTGGATCGGCGGCACTGTAGATTCAACAGGGGCTGTTGTGGTGGCCGGCAGTATGGTGGGACCCGGGGCCATGGAAGTGGCGGCCATTGTGAAGATGCTGCAAAACGCCTTAATTGGGGTTGTCGCCTTCTGCTGGGCAGTTTTCTTTGTAACCAGGGTGGAACAGGAAGAAGGAGTCGAAAGGCTGGGCATCAAAGAAATCTGGCTGC